>CACHDV010000019.1 GCA_902578675.1 uncultured Alphaproteobacteria bacterium | reverse complement strand
ACCAGGACTTTCACGGCCCATTAATAACAGTTATAAGACGATTATTTCCCTCCTCGAAAAATCGAATGTTGATCAAATAGCACTTGAGTTTGCAGGAGCAAATCTTGACCCTAGCTATTTGAAAAATTGCCCCTCTAAAACCGTGATTTTTGGCTGTGTTTTTAACAGTGCTGAGATCATGGAGGATCCAAAAGACGTGGCGGCTCAATTGCTAAAGGCAAGCGAATATATTGACCCAGTTAGGCTCCAAGCCGCACCAGATTGTGGTTTAATAATGATGAATGATGCAGATGCTTTTAAAAAATTAAAGATACTCGTTGATGCCGCCAAACTTGCCCGTAAACAAATATAAAGAAACGAAAATTTAATCCTTACACTCAAAAGTTTTTGGTAGATTTCAGAAACCGACCTAGAACCAACTGATAAGTGTGGCTGCCGCAATCAGCCAATTCGGCACTTATCAGAAAGATCAATTAATGAATCAAAGAAAAATAAAATTCGAAGATGCTTCCGGATATGATCAGATGATGGGTGTTTGGAGCCAACTTGTGAGGGAGGGATTCCTAAAGTGGTTGGCCCCTAAGAAAGGACAAAGATGGCTTGATATAGGTTGTGGAGGAGGAGCTTTTACAGAACAGCTCATGTTGGGTTGTGCGCCAAGTTACCTCGCCGGTGTTGATCCGTCCGAGGACCAACTAGCATTTGCGCAGAAACGATCTTCCCTTAAAACAGCGGAATTTAGAAAATCTGATGCTATGGAACTACCGTTTGGAGAAAATGAATTTGATGCGGCAACGATGGCATTGGTACTATTCTTCGTTCCTGAACCGCGAAGAGGTGTTGCCGAAATGCTCCGGGTAACACGACCAGGCGCCAGCATCTCCGCTTATGTATGGGATATTCATAATGGTGGGTTTCCTCCTGAGCCTATTAAAGCTCAACTGCAAAAAATGGGGGTTGAACTCCCACTTCCACCTAGCTCAGATATTTCCAAAATGACTAAATTACGCTCTCTGTGGACAGAGTTTCAATTGTCAGATATTGAAACTGAAGTGATAAAGGTTTCTCGACGTTTTAATAATTTCGATGATTTCTGGTCCACTACAACAAATTCAGCCAGTATCAAGGCAGTATTGTCGAACTTACCTACCACTCTTTTAGCTGATGTAAGGGAGGCAGTTCAGAACGAATTACCATCGAATGCAGATGGATTGATAACTTACACAGCCTTTGCTAATGCCATAAAAGGCAACGTTTCCAAATAACACTTTTCTTATTTTTTTTAGAAATATGACTTAGGGCAAGTAGCTGTATGAATTTGACGATTTTACAAACTGGTAGTGGTTGTTTTTTCCGCTAATTTCTGAATGGTTTTTGCTATGAAGCGAGCACGTTCGGAGAGGCTGTCCACTTGCATCCATTCATCTGGCCGATGATAATTTCCACCTACCGGACCAACGCCGCAAATTACCGGAGTACCAGCCGCAGCTATAAAACCACTGTCAGCGCAGCCTCCAGAATGCTCCCCTTCAATGTTTACACCTTCTGACTTGGCGACATCACAATAAATGTCAAAAAGTTCCGCAGATTGTGGCGTTGGGTTTAGTGGATGAAATTCACCTTTCACCAACATCTCTGAACTTGTTCCCTCAACGCTTGTATTGGTGCAAATTTTTTCAACTTCTTCGAATATGTAGGCTCTATCGGCATCAGCTCGGTACCTGATATCGATATCACAGCTTGCGTCAGCAGCAACCGTATTCACAGATTGACCGCCAGAAATTAAGCCAACATTAATTGTTATTCCTCGATCTAGATCTGTGAGGGCGTGCAAACTCTGTATTTTACGCGCCAATTCCTCAATGGCACTCCGGCCATCTTCATAAAAACCACCTGAATGAGCAGCAACGCCCTTAACATCGCAGTGACAAAAAATACCACCTTTGCGTCTGGTAACAATGTTTCCACTTGGCCTGCCAGGTTCACTATTGAAAGCCAAACGCGCTTTTTTCGCCTCTGATATAATAATCTCTTGAGAACTTGGTGATCCTATTTCCTCATCTCCAGTGAATAATCCCACAATTGGATTAGGGTGACCACCAAATTTAGCAAAGGCTGCTAGTATAAAAGCATTAATTACAAGTCCAGGTTTCATGTCAGCAACCCCTGGACCATACGCTCGGCCATCGCGGACTTCAAAAGGACGATTTACGGCTTCTCCGTCGGCAAAAACAGTATCGCGGTGCCCGCAAAGAAGTATTGGCTGGTTGCCATTTCCTCCTGCTACGACGGCTCGCAGCGCATCACCATGTTTTTCCACCGAAATAGTATCATGCTGGATGCCATGATCATCAAAAAACAAACGTAGTCGATCAGCCACTTTATCAACTCCAGCCTTATCAAAGCTATTACTGTCAATATTTACAATATCAGACAGCAACTCTAACATGGCTGTTTGTTGTTCATTCAACCACTCTACGACAGCATTTGTCATGACTTAATAAACTCCTTAATTAAAGCCTGCTAATTCTTCAGCCATTATATCAAAATACAAATGTCTGCGTCCGCTCTAAAAGAAGACGTAAGAACGTACGACCACATTCTTTCTGCAAGCGGCGTCTTTCGCGGCTGTTGGGTCAATACACGCGCTATGAAAAGACCACCTTGATACTGATCCGTCCGTTACAGAGTCGTAGCATTTCAACATTGAAACTTCTGTCGATGTTTGCCTTGGAAACCAATACCACTCATGATCATCTCTGTGAGTGAACCTCGTTGTCTCACCCACTCTGTCGTCATAGACTCTATAGTTTGTTATGTATGGCTGGTCCGCAAAAGATGGCCAAGCACATAAAACAAACGGGTATTGTTCAACAGTTTCCATCGGCTTGGCCAAATTAATTGACATAAAACGCCGAGACATTTTTTCTTCAGCCTCAGACACCGAATAGTTTTGTTCACGCCCAAAGTTTCTAAGATTTTTGGTTAGTAGCTCCTGACAGCGAAGACGTCCACTATTGTCATTCAAATCGTTATGAACAAGGTTAACGTAATTTGCATTTATTCCTGGATTTTTATTATCTTGATCCTCTGTTCGATCCCCCTGGTAGTCCTTGTCAAAAACGTCGTGATTATAAACGAGCGCGTCGGTTGCATCCGGAAAGAATTCTAAAAGCAATCGTTCTATTTCTTGATAAAATACCTTTTCAACCTCATGAGCATCATAGAAGTTTTTACATTCCGATTGGCAATGCGCTAGGGAGACGCCTAATTTATCCATACATTCCGGCGTAGTCGGAGATAATCCTGGATAATACTCAGAAATCCGTCTAGCATCCTTCAGAACTTTCGGAAAATAGAGTGCTAGCGATTTATTCCTTTCCTCTTCTTGACGCAATGCTTCCGCATCTAAGGTTCTACTGGCGTCTGTCCACAGCGCATTGGAGGGGACTATAGAATATGAAGGACGTTCATTTATACTGTAGCGAAGAGGTAGTGCGACACCACCCTCTGGAATATCAAACTTCCTCGTATTAATATACGAAACGCAATCATCATATTCCGTGAATCCTAACCCCCACTTGGTTCTAATGCCTCCATTAGAATCATGGGCAAGATCTAACTCGGAGTTTACATTCTTCGCGTCTCTGATTTGATCTAGGGCAGCCGCTGTTGCAGCAGCACTTCCACCGTCACCATTCCTATCAAAGGACATAAAAGAAAGACCATTATTCGCGGCTATTGGCGCGGGTTGCCCTTTCGTATACTCCGGCTTTGGAATAAAAACGTGGTTATCGTTATTTTGACCCGAGACCTTTTGAGCTTCGCTAGCCATCAACTCTCTCCAGAAAATTCCGTTCATATGATCTAGACAATAAATACGTTCACTAAATTGGAATATCTACAATTAAGAAACTTTATTTCACTGGTGATTGGTTAGGGTTTTAAATACCTGATAGGTTGAAATACTATTCAATCAAAAAATGGACGCTTTGCATTTTAATGGGAAGTGTTTGTATCACTCCATAAGTAGCAGAAAAAGCCATTCATCAACTCAACTTTCTTAAATGGTAGTCACGACATGATCGCACTTAAACTAGAAAGAGTTTTAGCTCAAAAAGGCATTCATTATGCCTGGTTTATGGCATTTATTTCATTTGTTCTTCTTATGTTTTCATCTTCTGCTATGAGTACACCTGCTGTCCTGATGTTACCAATTATCGATGCTTTCGGTTGGTCAATAACCGATATCTCGGCGATAATTGGAGCTTTATTTATAATTGTAGCAGTGGCAGCTCCGTTCGGCACTGCCTTCATGCTGCGCCTTGGATTGACAAAAATTGTCGTAACTTCTTGTGCATCTCTCATTGCCGGTCTTGGGTTGACCACATTTGCGTTCGAAAAATGGCATCTGTTTTTTTCTATGGGAATGGTATTGGGGCTAGCAAGTGGCATACTTGGTTTAGGGTTTGCTGCTACAGTTGCAACACGTTGGTTCGTAGAAAAACGGGGCCTTGTACTTGGAATTTTGGCGGCTTCATGGGCGGCTGGCCAAATAATGCTGGTCCCATTTATAGCATGGATCGTTTCTAACTTTGACTGGCAATACGGCATTATTCCGGGCGTAACCGGTGCTGGTGTATGTTTACTACTCTTCATTTTTTTTGGCAAGAACTGGCCATCAGATCTTGGCCTGATGCCATATGGAGCTGAGACCAACCCCAATATAGCCAAAACGGGGCAAGGGGAAAATCCAGTCAAAAAAAGCTTTTCTGTCCTATTTAATTGTTCCAAACATCCTGGGTTTTGGGTTCTTTCTTCAACTTTTTTTATATGTGGTTTCACATCTAATGGATTAGTTTCTCAACACTTTATCCCATTCTGCGCGGATAATAACATTGGGATTTTAGTCGCATCATCCTACCTTGCAACAATCGGCCTTTTCAACTTTATGGGATCTATTGGCTCTGGTTGGCTGGCCGATAAGTTTGATAATTATAAATTGCTAGCAACCTTTTATAGCGTGCGAGGACTCTCTCTCGTTTTTCTTTAATATCGGATTGAAATACCGGGGCTGCGAAAAGATTATCAGTAGGTATATCAAAAAAACCTTGGATTTGGCCAGCATGCAGATCGACAGTTACTACTCTATGAGCGCCTGCGACCGTTATTAGGTTAGCAACTAGTTTAGCTGATATAGGGGTTCGTGGACCCGATTTTCTATCTTGTCGAGCGTATCCATAGTAGGGAATAACCGCTGTTATACGATTTGCGGAACCTCTTTTTAATGCATCTAAGGCAACAAGTAATTCCATTAGATTATCATTTGTTGGCGAGGATGTAGACTGAATTAAAAAAACATCCTCTCCTCTAACGTTTTCCTGAATTTCAACAAAAACTTCCATATCTGAAAATCTCTTAACGTCAGCTTTTGTTAGAGGAAGTTCCATATACTTTGAAATAGCTTCAGCTAGTGGCCGGTTACTGTTACAAGATAATATTTTTGTGGCCATCTTTGGTCGGATCCTAATTTTACACTAGAAGAGTCTTTTCCGAATCTATTAACAGTCAAAAGTAGCCTGGCGCAAGGCCTATTCCACTTTATTTTAAGATTGTCTCTTTGAGGCGCTATACGCCTGGACTAAATCAAGTATTCCATCAATTGCGCCGCGGGCAATTTGGTTTGAAATCTCAGCCCAATTGTTATCCAATCTCACTTTTTCCACTATGTTTTCTTGTTTTATATTTCCGATATCAAAACCATTTTGTGATGTCAGTGTCCAAGTAACTATTATTTTCTCGCTGAATTTACTTAAAAATATATTTTGGATTGTCGCTTTTAATAAAAGTTTTTCAGGGATTTTATTGCTTAACCGATGCTTATGCTGCTCCAATATCTTTGCAATTTTTGATCGGATAATTTTCTCTTTTTCAGCAGTAAGGCCTTTTATTGCGCCAATACTTATAACGGCAGACTGTGGCTGTTTATAGGTGACTTTATCTTCGTTGTTTAACCAAGCAATAATTTTATTCGCCTTTGGTGCGATCACTTGTCTGAAAGTTTGCATCGTTGGATTGATCCAAAACTCTCGTGGTGGCGTGCTCTTCGTTCTTAAAGTTTTTTTAACACGGCCCATGTTATCGGTGAGTAACCATGTTACGATTAGATCTGGAGGCCGATCTTCATAGAGTTGTTGGTAACCGTTTGCTGTAAGAGCGAATGATTGGTCAGTCTGCCACGTTGAACTTGCGAGCAGTCCTTTTCCTCGCAGCACATGTGCCGTTGCTTTTGCAAATGCATTCCCAACCCAACCTACAGGCCCGTTAATTCCTTTTACAAACAAACTTCTACTCGAAGGGGCCAATAACTTCGTATCTTTTGCTTTTTGTAATTCAGTTTTTTGAAATGGCTGTGGCACTTGACCGCAAGCTGCACAAGTAATTATCAGAAGTAGAGATAATACTTTTACATTATTACGCACGTGCTCAAACCACCAATTAAAAATGCGAACAAAAATATATAAAGGTGAGGCATCTTGGGATTACCGCTCTGGAGTAATGTGCTAGCGAAGCGCTACGGCCGAGAGAAGACGGCCGTAGTCGGATTCATTTTGGTGGCATGCGCGCCGATAGCTAAAAAATTGTTCTTTATCTTGATAGGTATCTTGGCCAAGAGAACTAATAGCTTTAATTCCAATTAATTCTATCCGATGTTGAATGTAGCTCGGGAGATCGAACAAATGATACCCACTACGACCAGTTGCCGAGAAAAACTGTAAATTCTCTGCGGAACTGTCTAAAAAGGTTTCTCTGAACTCGGGTCCGACTTCGTAGGATCTAGGGCCTATCATCGGACCTAACCCCGCGACAATATTCGAGGGACTCGCGCCACACTCGCACATTTTTCTTACCGTATTTTCGAGAATGCCGCTTAATGCTCCCCTCCACCCCGCATGGGCAGCACCAATAACTTTTGCTACCGGGTCAACAAAAAGCACAGGTCCACAGTCGGCGGTTAAAACACCTAAGGCTATTCCACGTGTTGCTGTGACTAAACCATCTGCTTTAAGTGGCACTTCATTATTCGTATTATCATCAATCAAGAGCACATCTGCACTATGGTGCTGAAAGCATGTATGAAGTGCGGTTAATGATAAACCAAGCTGTCTCATGGCTTCCTCTCTATTTGTGTGAACCGCCTCTTTATCATCCTTCGAACCTAGGCCACAATTTAATGATCCATAAATGCCATTGCTTACACCGCCTTTTCTAGTGAAAAAACCATGTAAAACAGCTGGTTGGTTCAAAGCGTCTAATGTAAACAAACTTTTTCCTTTTCGCTTTTAAATTAATTCATAAAGCCTGGTGGAGTTGGCGAGTCTGTTGGTGTAAGTCCGATGACTTTAAAAAGTTCCCCCATTTCTTCTCTAGCCGTTAAACGCTCCACAGCGATATCAATATCATTAATTTGTTGTATTGAGGAGCCATGTTTTAAACGTTCAGCACGTTCGTTTATTCCCATTGATATCAAAAATTCTCCTTGTGGTACCGGCCCGTGAAAATTAAGTTCAAAAAATTGCGATTCGTGTAGTATAGATTGAAAATCAACATGGCAGGAAATATCGTTGGTACCAGGGTTCAACAAAGGATCAACCATTTTATGGTCGTGAACTGCTTGAATGGATGATTTGAAACTTGGTTTGAGATAACCATAGTCTATTAGCAAAGCAGCCCCCCCTTTTTTGGAGGTGTTCTCTGCAATTGTCTTGAAAATACCCAGTGTTGCAGGTGAAAATTCCAATAAAGCGTTATCGGGTGCTTTTGATGAAACTTGATCCGATATTAAAAGGGATAACCGTGAAGTTGAGCCGCTTGACGTCCAAAAAAAATGCCCTCTGGCCGGATCGTAATCGATGAGGCGCTCCGACCATCTGTCACCATTTTTTATTAGTTGGATTACGGGTAATGTATCGAGGAATTCATTGGCTACCAGAAACCATGGTTGATCGGGTAGAGTGGAAAGGTCATCGTGCCAGAGGACTTTTAGATTCCCCAATAATTTTTGTTGCATCTTTCGTAAAATAGGATTCGTCTCTACAAGATGGACTTCCAATAATTCTTCAATATACTCAAACTTTAACAAAACTCTGAGTATATCAGACATTAAGGTTCCTCTGCCTGGACCAAGTTCAACAAGACAAACGGGCCCGTCTATTTGTTGTTGTTGATAAGCATTTAAGATCCATAGTCCGATCAATTCTCCAAAGATCTGAGAAATCTCTGGCGCTGTTGTGAAGTCCCCGAGAGAGCCTAGAGGATCCCTTGTAGCATAATAACCAAAATTTTTGTTATGGAGTGCCTCGGCCATAAATTCTGTTAAACTAATTGGCCCGGTCTTTTGAATTCTACTTATCAGAAGGTTTTGTAAAGTTTCAGTCATTGAGACCTGATGAATGTTTTATGGAGAATATAAACAATATTATCCCAGCAACAATCATAGGTAGGCAAAGTAAGTGGCCCATTGTGAAATATTCCATAAAAAAACCAAGTTGGGGGTCAGGTTCACGGAAAAACTCAACCATTGCCCTAGTTGTTCCGTAACCAAGTAGAAATAGGGATGTTAAAATACCGGCACTATGTCTAACTTTTGTAAAAAATGCTAATGCGCCGAGAAGCGTGAAAAGCAAAAAGCCTTCTAAAGCAGCTTCGTAAAGCTGACTAGGATGTCGTGGTAATGGCCCTCCATTTGGAAAAATAACAGCCCACGGTGCATTGCTCACGCGACCATAGAGCTCTCCATTTATAAAATTTGTTATTCTACCAAAGAAAAGCCCAATAGGAGCAGCCGCAGCTAATAAATCGGTCAGCTGCAATAATGGTATATTTTTTCTATAGGAAATAATTAATCCAACAGCAGAAACCCCCAAAAGGCCACCATGAAAGGACATGCCGCCACGCCATATCATTAGGATTTCCAGCGGGTTGTAAAAAAAGTAACCTGGGTTATAGAATAAAACATAACCCAAGCGGCCCCCAATAATTACACCAATAGTGACATAGAAGAATAAATCTTCTAGTTGTTGTAGTTCCATCACAAATGGACCTCTTTTGAGTAAAAGAGCGCAATAACGCCAACCCAAAAATAGCCCGGCGATGTAAGCTAAAGCGTACCAACGGACTACTATCGGTCCCACTTTCAAAGCTATAGGATCTAGAAAAAAATCGTTTAAATTGTAATACATTACTATCTATACGGATCATTAGTTCTAAGAAAGTTTGTTACATATTTCTTTACGCCTGCCTCAAGCGAGGTGAAATTTCTTGAGTAACCGGCTTCACGAAGCTTCTTCAATGAAGCCTCAGTGAAATATTGATAATGTTTTTCAATGTTTGGCGGGGTATCTATGAATTCTATATTTGGTTCTGCGTCGAGATTAGCGTAGATGTTTAAAGCAAGGTCTTTAAAGGTTCGTGCTTCACCGGTTCCAACATTAAACAATCCAGAAATGTTTTTGTTATTAGAAAACCATAGCATCACCTCGACGCAATCATCAATCCAAATAAAATCCCGTCTCTGCTCCCCATCCAGGATACCAGTCCTATGAGATTTAAATAATATTGAGGGGAGACCACTAACTATTTTTGGATATAGTTGATTGATAAGGCTACTTTGGGTTCCTTTATGGCCTTCATTTGGGCCATAGACATTAAAGAATTTTAAACCGACCCACTGAGGAGGGAGGTCATCGCCACTCTCCACTCTAGAAGTTACCCAACGGTCAAAAAAGTGCTTGCTCCAGCCATAGGGGTTTAAGGGTTTTAAATCAGCAAGTTGATCTGAAGTTAAATTGTCATCAAACCCATTTTCACCGTTTCCATAGGTAGCCGCTGAGGAGGCAAAAAGAAAAGGGACGTTATTTTTCGCACACCATCTCCACAGTCGCATGGAGAGTCGAAGATTGTTTTCAAGTATCAGGTCTACATCAATCTCAGTTGTCGACGACACGGCCCCAAGGTGGAACACCATCTCGATTCCTTTTTTATTTTCAGCGAGTAATGCATCTAGTTGCGTAGGGGCTATTATATCGTAGACTAAATGGTTAGCTATGTTTTTCCATTTCTGATCTATTCCTAGTTTGTCGACTACGACGACTTTGCTTGAATGGCCAAGGTCGCATAGCGCGGCTACAAGATTTGATCCAATGAACCCTGCTCCCCCCGTAATCAAATACATTTCTTTATACCCTTCTTCAGCATCACTAATAGCATCAAATTAATAGGTGAAATAGTTTTTTGGTGATCTAAGCATTTCAATTAAATAATTTTGGGTTGATTTATGGTTAAATACTCCTACTCTTTCATGGAAATTTAACGTTCAACGTGAGGAATAGGTATGCAATCTAGTAACCGCCTTCTTGGTGACATAGCTCGTTTAGCCAGTGGTGCGATGACAATGGCCGCAGGAGCAAAAACTGAGCTGGAGCAGCTTATTCAGCAACGTGTAGAGAGATTTTTGAATGAAAAGGGGTGGGTGGCTCGGGAAGAGTTCGACGCCGTTCGTTCCCTTGCTCAAAGAGCGCGAGAGGAGCAGGAAAAGATACATGAGCGTCTTGACCATATTGAGAAGAAACTCTCCGCAAAACCTGGGGGCAAAAGTCGTCCTGCCGTCAGTAAAACAAAAACAACGAAACCATCTTCACGAGGTAACAAGAGTTAGCTGTTAGTAATCGTAGCTTGCGCTGAAATTTTCCGCACACAATTATACTAAATCTTGTATGTTAGGGGTTGACACGCCCCAACATTGTGAGATTGTAACTTGATGTAGTAGATATCGGGTGTCGGACTACCCTGTGACTAGCTCATAGTAGGTCTTGGTAGTGTAGCGGAGGTGACTAATGTCTGTTAGTTATGTGGACTCAGAACACAGCTCAAATAATCCACTCGAGTTGTTAGTTGAAATTGTTGGGGCAAATGACTGGCCGCATGAGCGAACAGGATTAAATGAGTTAGCTGTTGAAATAAATGGAAGATGGTGCAATTACAGACTATTTTTTCTCTGGCAAGAGGAAATGGGCGCACTTCACTTTTCATGTGTTTTTGAAACAAGGGTTGATATCCAGAGCTATTCCGGCGTTCATCACTTACTTGCTCTTATAAATGAAAAACTGTGGCTGGGACATTTTGATTTGTCGTCTGAAGATGGCACGCCTATGTTTAGGCACACTCTACTTTTGAGAGGCGCAGGCCCGGCCAGTGTTGAACAACTCGAAGATTTGGTTGATGTTTCGGTTAGCGAATCAGACAGATATTATCCGGCCTTTCAGTTTGTGATATGGGGTGGTAAAACAGCAACCGAAGCATTGAATGCTGCGCTTATTGATGTTGCAGGGGAAGCTTAGATCAAAATGATAAAACCGCTATTTTTAATAGGTTGCGGAAAGATGGGTGGCGCTATGTTGGCGGGCTGGGTAAAGAGCCGTTTCATAGATGATGGTATATATGTTGTGGAACCTAATGAAGAAGCAACCAGGACTTTTGAGGGTATATCTAACCTAACGATAGTAAGAAACCTCTCAGAAATACGGGAAAACATTGTCCCCTCGGTCGTCATTCTTGCGGTTAAACCACAGACAATGGACGAGACTTTACCGGATTTAAAAAGGTTAATTGGGAAAGACACAACTTTTCTGTCCGTAGCTGCAGGAAAAACATTGGGATATTTTGAAAAACATTTGAGCCAACACGCTCAGATTGTAAGGGCTATGCCTAATACTCCCGCTGCCGTTATGCGCGGGATCACAGTATATGTTCCTAATGGTAATGTGCCGAAACAGCAGGCAGGAGTGTGTGGTGAGCTTCTATCCTCTGTCGGGGAGGCAGTTTTGATCGATGACGAAGGACTCATGGACGCTGTTACAGCTGTATCGGGAAGTGGACCAGCATATGTATTTCTAGTTATAGAAGCAATGGCTAAGGCTGGCGTAATGTCAGGTTTGCCGCCGGAGTTAGCTATGCGTCTCGCAAGGGCAACAGTTTCAGGTTCAGGTGAGCTAGCTCGATTGAGTGAGGAAACGGCTGACCAACTTAGAATAAACGTCACTAGCCCGGGTGGCACAACCGCGGCAGCTCTGAACGTTTTAATGTCGGACGATGGTATACAACCAATTTTTGATGCAGCTATAAAGGCTGCTGCCAAAAGATCTAAGGAGCTGGCAGGATAAATTGGTATAGCTTAACAAACTGCAACGGCAAGAATGAATAAACAAAAAGTTTTTGAAGGTTTAATGAAATTAGTGTCTGATGTTGGTTGGAGCGGCCTCACACTTGCTGCTCTGGCCAGAAATCAGGAAATTGATGAGTCGGAGCTTGAAAACCTGTTCTCAGACAAGATAGGCCTTTTGCAAGCATTTTCAGAATTTATCGATGAACAGACATTAGCAAATCTAGATCCCGATATCTTTGATCCGGAAATTTCGATGAGGGAAAGGCTCTTAGAAATAATGCTGGTTCGTTTTGATGTCTTGGCTCCTTATAAAGACGGCGTTTGTGAACTATTGAAAGTCACTGGGAAAGATCCAAAAATGTTTGTGGTTGCGGCAAAAGCAATAAGAATATCAATGCGCGCTAGCCTGGAAACAGTTGGGGTTTCGACCAAAGGGGTAAAGGGAAATATCAAAATCAAAGGTTTGGCAGCAGTTTTTTTGTTTGGCATGCGAACTTGGTCTAAAGAAGAAGGTAGCGACATAACTGCAACAACACGCATTCTAGACGACCGCTTGAAATGGGCTGAATCACTGGCAAAGTCACTTGGCTTGGTGTCGGAGAATAGTGGCCAAGACCGATAGTTAACCAAGGCAATATTTGAGAGAAAAGTACTTATATGACTGGTAAACCTCTAGAGACACTAACATTTGAAGAATTCCAAAAAGTAGAAATTAGAGTCGGTACAATCGTCGAAGTTAAAGAATTTCCTGAGGCTAGAAGACCAGCGTTTAAACTTTGGGTGGATTTTGGGCAAGAGTTTGGTGTACGCAAAACCTCGGCACAAATTACAAAGAACTACGAAAAGCGAAATTTAGTAGGCCGGCAGGTGGCGGCGGTGATGAACTTTGCACCAAAACAGATTGGGAAGTTTATGAGTGAAATACTCGTTCTGGGTTTTCCAGATGACGTGGGTGAGGTTGTTCTGGCTTCGGTCGATAAATCGGTTCCAAACGGTGGAAGACTTTATTAGTTTTATAAAAGCAGCCTAATAATTTAAGGCTATCAAGCGCTCGCATCTATCAGCTATTGGACTTCTTTTATAAAGGTAGTGTTAGAGTGGCTCGAAGACCGCCAAGAGAAGCTTCACTTAAAAGTAGATCCCCTCCATGACTCTGAACAATATCCTTTGCAATTGTTAGACCGAGCCCCGTTCCTCCAGTGTCAGTATTTCGAGAGGGATCAAGACGAAAAAAAGCCTTAAATGCATCATCTCTATGCTCTGGTGCAATACCTGGCCCATTGTCGTCAATAGTGATTACTGCGTGCTCTAAATTGTACTCTAACTCTACCCTAACTGTTTCTGCATACTTCTTAGAATTGATAATCAAATTGGTAATGGCTCGCTTAATTGCTTGGGGGCGTAAGGTCACGGATTTCTTTGTCTTGCTTTTATTTACAAAATTTATCGAAGAGCCGTCTCTGCGTTCAGTTGATATAATCTCTTCGATCAGACTAGTTAAATTTATTTTACTCAAAGACTCGCTACCCTCGCCTCGAGCAAATGTAAGATAGCCATCAATCATTTTTTCCATTTCTTGAATGTCATCTTGTAATTCTCTTGTATCAGGAGTTCTCTCTAACATTTCTATTTGGAGTTTCATTCTAGTTAGGGGAGTTCTCAAGTCATGGGAAACCCCTGCAAGCATTTCTGTTCGTTGAGCAAGTTGTCTAGATATACGTTCTCTCATTTGCCTAAAGGCTTGTGTTGCCTGCCTGACCTCTTTAGCTCCACTGGGTTTTATTTCACTTGACCCTCTCCCCATACCGAAGCTTCGCGCCGCAATAGCTAAACGCCTAATCGGACGGATCTGGTTTCTCATAAAAATTATTGCGATAGCAAATAATACAAGTGAACTCCCTATCATCCACATTAGAAAAATATACGGCGTTGAGCTATAAAGCCGTTTTTCATGCACATTGACATTTAAAAGGCCTTGAGGGAGTTGCACCTTGATTTCGATTCGTCGATCTTTTTTTGTGGTATCGATAGAAAAGGGACGCCTCACTCGTTCTTTTAGCGCGTCTCGGAGGGACTTTCGTACCCTATCCCACTGCCGAAAAGGTTTCTTTTTAACCAGGATTTCTTCCGGACTATAAGTTAGACGAATGTGTAGGATGTCATCAGCTTTTTTAAATATTTGATCAAGGTCGAGTTGTTGTGGCAGCGGAGTTAGAGAATCTACAATAAAAGCAATATCACCGGCTAAAGTATGTGCAAGGCGTCGGGTCATCGTGTCCCAATGTCGGTCAAAGAAAATAAAAGTAGAGATAGCCTGCATAAGAATGAGCGGCGTCACTATGATTAAAAGTGCTCGCCCAAAAAGTGATTGGGGTAAAATGTTCTTGATTCTATGCTTGGCTTTTTCAGTCCAATATAATTTATCAAGAATTTTCATAACCCGGTCTTTAAGACATATCCTCGACCTCGGATAGTTTGCAGATACCGAGGAAATTTGGGATCATCTTCAATTTTTCTTCTAAGCCGTGTTATTTGAACGTCTATTGTTCTAGTGTTTACATTGGTTGAGTCCAAATTACTTAGATCATCTCGGCTCAAAATCTCACCCGGCGATGCAACGAAGGCTCGCAGTATAGCGCTCTCAGACTCGGTTAACTTTGTTGCAACTGGCCCACGAAAAAGTAAATTGGAACGAAGGTCGAATCGATAAGGACCAAAGTGAAATAATTCGTCGTTCTGAGTGGGCTGATTTTCAATCTTTACCCTGCGCAGTATATTTTCGATACGCAATAACAACTCTCTTGGTTCAAACGGCTTTGATAGGTAATCATCAGCACCCGTCTCCAAACCATTAATTCGATCTTCGCTTTCATTCATAGCGGTAAGCAATAAAATTGGTACAGAGTTAAAAGCTCTAAGATATTTCGTTAGTTCGATGCCAGTTTCGCCAGGCATCATAACGTCTAATAGAATCATATCAAATTCAAAAATGTCTAAAAATTTTCTTGCCTTCCTGCCGTCTTCAGCACACGTCACACGGAAATTATTCTTAGTAAGGTACCTCTCTAATAAATTTCGTAGTCTGCCATCATCGTCAACAAGGAGTATATGTGATATGATGGGTGATTTTTCGATTGTTTTCATTCAACGCCTCGGTTGCTGTGCGCTGTAGACCTTTCATTGAAAACACTGTTTGTCGTTGAAGATGAAAACCGCCATTGGTCTATCTCATTTATAATCGCAGTTAGAATATCTTTGAAGCCATTAATAGCGTGTTTATTTTTGCCTAGGCAAGCATTTGCAATCCTCTTGCGTTGATTCGCCGTGAGGCGTTGCTCTAGGACAAGACCTTTGTCAGTCAGAAAGAGAAGTTTCTTCCGTCGATCATCGTCTGCGATTTTCTGGAAGACATATGCTTCACTAATTAACTGATTTAAGACTCGCGATAAGCTTTGCTTTCGTATTTTTAGAATGTCCAATAAACCTGTAACGGTAATCCCGGGATTTCGACCAATAAAATAAACCGTGCGGTGGTGAGCTCGACCTAATCCAATTTCTTCCAACATTTTATCTGGTTCTTTAGTGAAATCTCTATAAGCAAAAAATAGCATTTCGATAATTTGACGCAATTCTTCTTCTTTAAAGTCTTCAGAAACTGAACGCATTTTTAAGTCAGTCATATTGACATATTTTCCTAAAATATTATCCTGTTCTAGGCTGAAGCTGTGTTTTCGCCAAGACCACTATATCATGGGTTTAAATATTTTAAGATAAATAAGTCCAATTCGAACTCTTAGGAATTATGATCATGTCCTCACCTTCTTTTGACGATAGAGATGGCTCTATATGGTTTGATGGGGAATTAATAGATTTCCGCTCAGCAAAGATCCATGTCCTCTCACATGGCTTACATTATGCAAGCGCCGTGTTTGAAGGAGAGCGAGTGTACAATGGGAAAATTTTTAAATCGGCAGAGCATACAGAAAGACTGCACCAATCGGCAAAAACTGTCGGCTATAGCATTCCATATTCCACAGATTTGATTGAAAAAGCAAAAGCCGATGTTGTTAAGTCCATGGGGTTTCAGGATGGCTATGTGAGACCAATCGCATGGCGTGGTACAGAAATGATGGGCGTCTCTGCGCAAAATAACACTATTCACCTAGCCATAACAGCCTGGGAGTGGCCATCTTATTTTGATCCAGAGGCGAAGACAAAAGGTATAAAAATGGGTTTATCTCGATGGAAAAGACCAGCACCCGATACGGCGCCAACCCAAAGTAAAGCCTCAGGACTTTATCAAATTTGCACTATGGCTAAGCACGAAGCAGAAGCAGCGGGTATGCACGACGCCCTCATGTTGGACTATAGGGGGCTAGTAGCTGAAGCAACAGGTGCCAACATTTTCTTCGTTATGGACGATGGGAAGCTGCATACGCCAGTGCCAGATTGTTTTTTAGACGGTATTACACGTAGAACGGTGATTGATCTCGCGAGGCGACGCGGTTTCGAAATAGTTGAACGTCAAATCAAGCCAGAGGAAATGGCTAATGCAAACGAGTGCTTCCTGACCGGTACTGCTGTGGAGGTGACGCCTGTGGGACAGATTGACAAATACTCTTTTACGCCCGGTGAGGTTTGCAATGTGCTCGGAGAGGATTACAGTCAACTTGTTCGCGGAGAAGAATCAGCTGTCGCAGCCGAATAGGTATACTATAACCCCATCAAAGTTGTTATGTTTTGCTCTAGATAGGTGGTGTTGACTCGCGCGTCCTTAAAGGCAGGGTCTTTCAAAATAGCCTTAAGCAAAGCGAGATTGGTAGCAACATCTTCTATTTGGCATTGCTCAAGAGCTGAGAGCATTTTTTGAATGGCATGCCTTCTATCCTCACCAAAGCTGATAATTTTAGCAATCATAGGATCATAGAAGGGCGTTATAGTATCTCCCTCTGTGTAGCTAGCTTCTATACGAATAGCATCGGACGGGCGCGGGAGTCGCAGCACTTTTAGGTGACCTGGTGACGGAATAAAGTTCTTCTCTGGTTTTTCGGCATAAAGACGGCATTCGATTGAATGTCCGGAGAGACAAGGTGGATCGTTTATCAGATTTTGGGGCTTTTCACCAATAGCCTGCATTAGTTGAAGATAGACTATATCCTGTTTACTGATCATCTCTGTAGTTGGATGCTCTACTTGGATACGCGTATTCATTTCTAAAAAATAAAAAGAATTATTTTTTACATCTAAAATAAATTCTACTGTACCTGCTCCTGAATAGTTCTGACTAGCTGCCAGTCGACAGGCTGAGTCTGCCATTTCGGATCGAACATTCGCTGGGATGCGAGGCGCAGGTGCTTCCTCGACAACTTTTTGGAACCGTCGTTGGATCGAACATTCACGATCACCTAGATGAAAAACTCTTCCATCACCCAACCCAAAAACCTGGACCTCTATGTGCCTAGCATCGTCAACATGATGTTCTAGAAAAATACTGCCGTCTCCAAATAGCCTTTCGGCTAATTCCGACACTGTTTTAGCCGTTTCAAACAGTTTTGCTTCGTTACCTACACTTCGCATTCCAATTCCCCCGCCCCCGCCGGTGGCTTTTATTAAAAGCGGAAATTCAAGTTGTTTGCTGAAGGTTGATAGGGAACTTAACCTAGATGACGAAATAGCTGGAGAACCGGGCAAAATTGAAACATCTGCCTGGCGAGCAATTTCCCGTGCCTTTCCCTTATCGCCCATAGCTGATATCGTTGAGGGTGACGGCCCAACCCAAATAAGACCAGCAGCCTCGACCAGGCTAGCAAAGTGTGCGTTCTCAGCTAATAGCCCATAACCTGGATGTACAATGTTAGATTTACTTCTCTCAGCAATTTCTATTATTTTTTTGCTATTTAAGTAACTTTCTCGAACGGGTGGTCCCCCGATCAGGTAGGCTTCATCGGCTAATACTACATGTTGAGAATTTTTGTCGGCTTCTGAATATACTGCCACTGTACTGAACCCGATATTTTTGCACGTACGGATGATTCTGCAAGCAATTTCACCGCGGTTCGCTATCAATACTTTATTCATAGTGGGGATCTTTAATGCAAGAGCCATCAATAGGTTTCAATAATAAAAAGTAAGTCGTCCTCAGAAATTGCTGCTCCTTCATCTACACAGATTTCTTTCACCACTCCGGACTCAGGAGCAAGATGTGGTATTTCCATTTTCATAGCCTCAGCAATCATTAGTTCGTCGCCCTCGTCTACAGCCTGACCTTCAACCACGACAATTTTCCAGGCAGTTCCTGTGACATCACTATGAACTTTAATTTCAGCCATACTTCCTCCTAGATAAAATTCAGTTTGCTAATTTTAGACTAATTAGCCGATTGATATTTAAAAAGTAAATAAATCTATTGATTTAGAACCAAATATCTCACACAGATTTTTTTGTTAGTAGCTGGAAAAAACTCTAAAGTATTATTGATGAGGGCTAAATAATCTGACTAACATACAGGAACTTGTGGGTTTAATAACTAAGTGAAATAAGGAAAGACTATGACGTGGCAAAATGAGTTAGATGAGCTGCGAAAACGGGAAGCTTTTGCCGAAGAGCTGGGAGGTCCAGAAAGGGTAAAGAGGCAAAAGGACGGTGGACGCTATACGATCCGAGAAAGAATTGCACTTATGGCGGACTCTGATTCATTTCACGAGACAGGAAAAATTGGTGGTTTAGCGGAGTATGATTCTGATAATAATTTGAAAAAACTTACCCCATCGAATTTTGTCTTTGGAAAGGCAAGAGTCAATGGAAGACCTGTAATAATCGGTGGTGATGATTTTACTGTTAGAGGCGGTTCAGCAGATGCCACTATCAAAGATAAACATAACATGTGCGAGGAGATGGCGCTTGCTTTAAGGCTGCCATTAATCCGTCTGGTCGAGGGTTCGGGTGGAGGCGGCTCGGTTAAAACAATCGAAACAACTGGCCGCGCAAATGTCCCAGGCGTAGCGGGTTGGGAATTAGTTGTAGAAAATATGGGAACCATTCCGAGAGTGGCTCTAGGGCTCGGTTCTGTCGCTGGCCTTGGTGCTGCGCACTTGGCAGCATCACATTACTCTGTGATGATCAAAGAAAAATCAGCACTGTTTGTAGCGGGCCCGCCGGTTGTCGCTAGGACTGGACAAGATCTAACAAAAAATGAACTGGGTGGGTATCAAATCCAATTAAAGGCCGGTGCTGTGGACCATGCTGTTGATACAGAAGAGGAAGCCTTTGAATGCACGAGAAAATTTCTCTCTTATCTTCCGAATTCGGTTTATGAATTGCCACCAAGAGGGGAGCAAAATGACGACCCCAAACGGCGAGTTGACCATCTTCTTGATTCTGTTCCTAGGGACATCAGAAAAGTTTATAAAATGAGACCCATAATTGAGTCAGTAGTTGACCAAGACTCTTTTTTTGAAATTGGAAGACAGTTTGGGAAATCAGTTATCACAGGGTTCGCTCGATTGGATGGTTGGCCAGTCGCAATAATGGCAAGTGATCCATACTCATATGGTGGTTGTTGGACCGCAGCAACCTGTAAAAAGGTCATGAAATTTGTAGATATGGCAGAAACCTTCCATCTGCCAGTAGTTTATCTTGTAGACTGTCCGGGTTTTCAAATTGGTCTGCAATCAGAACAATCTGGAACTATTAAAGAGGGCGTTCGGGCAATGAGTGCCATGTGGCAAACTACGACGCCGTGGTGCTCAATAATCCTAAGAAACGCTTTTGGTGTAGCTGGTGCTGCCCACAAGAATGGTGGTAGGTACTGCACTCGTTACGCATGGCCTTCTGGACGCTGGGGCTCCCTCCCATTAGAGGGGGGAATTGAGGCAGCGTACAGGGCAGATATTGATGCTGCCGACGATCCCGGAAAAAAGTTAGCCGAGATAGAAGAAAGGTTAAATAAACTCCGTTCGCCCTTTAGATCTGCTGAAACGTTTTGGATTGAAGAAATCATCGATCCTCGAGATACACGAGCTTTGTTATGCGATTTCGCAGAGACGTCGGCGCCGTTAAGAGAGGCAGGGCCAAGAATGTTCAAGATGAGGCCATGATGGTATCAGAATTTATAAAAAAGGATGCATTTAAGGCATTCGATGTTTTGAAGGCAGGTGGAATTGCAATTATTCCAATGGACGTTGGTTATACCTGCGCAGGTGGCTCTGGTGCTGCACTAAAAAAGATATTTGATACAAAGCAGCGACAGGCTTCAAAGAGAAATGCGATGGTTGGAGACCTTGCAATAGCAAAAGAACTTTATGAACTCTCTGAAAGGGGCTGGGATGTTATAAATACTATAGTTGGCGATTACGACTTGCCTTTAGGGGCGGTTGGCCCCTGCCGACTTGATCACCCACTTCTCAATGTATTAGATAGAGAGGCGATTCAAGCAAGCACCAAGGATGGTACGCTTGTTATGCTCTTAAATGCGGGTCCCTTTCATGCTGAGATTTGTAAACTGTCATTAGAGCAACTGCATCCGATATTCGGTTCGTCGGCGAATGTATCACTGACCGGGACAAAATTTAGAATAGAGGATATTGAGCCGGAGATAAAAGACATAGCGGATGTTATTATTGACCATGGACTTCGTAAGTACCATTTCTACGAGCAGTCTTCTACGCTACTTAACGTGGAAACATTTGAGGTAGTGAGACGCGGTTCAAACTACGAGATAATAGCAGATATTTGTAAAAGACGATTTAACATAGAACTAGTCGTTTAAACTTTTTAGCCCCACATCTCTCCATCTAAAACGATGCCCTTTAGGGTAAATTTCTTTTCACCGGATCTGGTATGTCCGAGGGAATCAGTAAAGATAAATTCGCCTTTTTCAATGCTAAGAATGGTAGCGTCGCCAATGCTGCCAGGGCTAAGAGTCCCAAGATCGGGTCGACGAATTGCGCGCGCCGGCCCAGTTGTGCTCGCACCAATTATATCTGTAATAGACATCCCCAGGTGTAGAAACTTAGATAATGTGACCAACTGGTCATAGGCGGGACCTTTTATACTTAATGAGTGTACGTCGCTAGAGATGGCATCTGGTAAAAAACCAGCATTAAGCATGGTTTCGGCAGTCTCAAAACCAAAAGACCCCACACCATGGCCAATATCGAAAATTACACCTCTTTCTCTCGCTTCTAGAATTTCTTCTCTAATTCTACCGTCAGATCTGGCTGGCGCCGCCGGAAAAGGTCTAAAACAGTGTGTTAGAACGTCGCCTTCGCGCAAACGGCTTATAACCTCTGTGGGACTTGGCGGAGGCCAATCGAGATGGCACATTACAGGAAGCTCTGCCTCCTCGGCTACCTCTAATGCAATATCTAACGGTGCATGTCCCATCGAACCACTCGCACGGGCTCCTACCCTTACTTTAATTCCGACAAGAAAATCTTTGTTTAAATTTGCTACGTTGAGACAAGCCCTCGGATGTAGAAGTCGTACGTCTTCCGACTCACCCACAATTACCGTATCACTAAAAGCGAAAATTCCTGCGAATGAAATATTCAAATAAGCAAGTATTCGTGGTCTTGTGGGTTTAATTATATGCTCGCGAAATCCTGCAAAATTTCAAGCTCCGGCGGTGCCAGCGTCAATCATCGTAGTAGTGCCGCAACGGCGCGCATAGTCCGTCGGGTCAATACCTATAGATGTACCTCCCCAATAGATGTGCGTATGGAGATCGATCAACCCTGGTGTGATAATATTATCGGAAATGTTGTAAACTTTTTCGGCAAGAGCATGATCTAGTTTATCGCTAACTTCAACCACTCTCCCGTCTTTAAAACCAACATCTTTGATGCCATCAATTTTTTGAGAGGGATCAATCAGATGTCCGCCAGTTAATAAGAGATCATATCTGTTCATTAGGTAGCTCGCAAAGAATTGAGTTTGAAAATTTTACCTTTTTCTTTTTAAATGTTGGATATTGACTGTTAATAGAAAAATACACAATCGCTTTCAATTGGGGTAAAGTTGCTAAATGAATTTCGAGCCATTTGAACTAGAGCGACTTCTTTCTGACTGGGAACAGACAGTTGAGTTTAATTTTGCTGAGAGCGGTGTACACCCAGTCTCATTAGGGGAACTACTCGAATTATCTGATATAGATATCAAGGAGTTTTTAGAAACGCCATTAAATTATCCGGAAGTAAATGGCGAGGCATCTTTGAGAAAAAAAATAGCAGGGTTTTATGACGGCGCTAAATTAGAAAACATTTTAGTTACGGTTGGAGCATCAGAAGCAAATTACATACTAGCAAATACCCTTCTAAAAAAGGGAGATGAAATTGCTGTAATGCAACCAACTTACAAGCAATTTAGTGGGGCGGCGAAAAATTTGGGAGTGAAAGTTAATTCGTTTTCGCTCGAGGCAGGTAATAATTGGGCATTGAATAGGCAAGAATTGCTTGATGCAGTTAACCTCAACACAAAGGTAATTAGTGTGGTTAATCCCAATAATCCAACAGGAAAAATTCTGTCAAAAGAAGAAATGAATGCAGTTGTTTCTATAGCTCAAAAATTTGACGCATGGTTGTTGGCCGACGAAGTGTATTCAGGAGCGGAACGGCATAATGTTGATGCGACACAATCATTTTTTGGATTATATGAGAAAGTGATAATAGTTAATGGTTTAAGTAAGGCTTATGGGTTGCCTGGATTAAGAATTGGTTGGGTTGTTGCTCCAGAGAATATCATCAATGAGCTTTGGAAACGACATGAATACACAACGGTAAGCAGTTCGATGCTTGGAAACAGACTAGCTAATCTTGCGCTGAGGCCGGATGTTAAGCGGGCGCTTATAGCACGGACACGAGACTTGGTGGATTCTGGTTTTGAAACTTTACAAACCTATTTAAATGAGATCCCAGGGGTATTCTCGGTTGTGCCTCCAATGGCATCTGCGCTGTCATTTACGTCCTATAACCTGCCTATCAATTCAACCGAACTTGTACATAAGTTAAGAAGGGAAAAGGGTATATTGCTAGTGCCAGGTGATTGTTTTGGATTGGATCGTCACTTGCGTATTAGCTCCGCTCTACCAAGAGAATATCTTCAAGGTGGCCTTAGTAGGCTCAATGAAGTAGTTAGGGAATTAGCTCATTAGCTAGTGATATTTGGAGCCTTTAACACGCAGCAGTCACTCGCCAGCTTAATATTACCACTGGTTCGATTACGTAACTCTTCCTCACTTACCGATGATATAAGTTCTCTAGCTAAGAACCCGTCGCTAGTAACGTCAATTACTGCAATGTCAGTATATATTCGTTCGACACAGTTCTTCGCTGTGAGAGGTAGCGAGCAATCTTTAACTAGTCGTGATTTATTATCTTTCGTATTGTGCTGCATTAGAACCCATGTGGTTTTGGCACTGACGGCTAAGTCCATTGCGCCTCCAACAAGGGGGGCTTTGTCAGCAGCACCAGAGTCCCAATTAGCTAAATCTCCACTAACGCTGACTTCGAAAGCTCCAAGAATTGTGACATCCACGTGACCACCACGTATCATCGCAAATGACGCAGCAGAGTCAAAAATACTTGCTCCTGGAATAAGAGTTACTTTCCTACTTCCCGCATCAACTAAATCTGAATTTGCTGCTTTTTGCGTAGCCTCGGGGCCAACACCAAGTATGCCATTTTCCGATTGAAAGAAGATATTCCTGCTGCTTTCAACAAAGTTAGAGACCAGGACAGGTGTACCCAGTCCGAGGTTTATAACCGAACCATTTTTTAAATCTTGGGCGGCACGCCAGGCTATTTGGCTCTTGTCAAGACCCATGGTCTGTTTCTTCACTTTCGATAAGGTAGTCAACATAAACACTAGGTAATTGTATGTGGTTATGGGGCAGTGGTTCTTCGAGTAATAGCCTCGCCTCAACAATTGTAGTTGTGCAAGCTGTGGCCATTATTGGACCGAAGTTCATTTGAGTATAGCTGAAATTTACATTTCCAAATCGATCGGCTTTATTAGCTGAAATTAGTGCGAAATCGCCCGTTAAGGCCTCCTCTAAAACGCAATCTTTTCCTTGTATGTTTCTTGTTTCTTTTCCTTCTCCCAGTTTTGTCCCGTATCCAACAGGTGTAAAAAACGCTGGTATGCCAGCTCCACCAGCCCGGATACGTTCTGAAAAGGTTCCTTGTGGGAGACATTCAAGTTCGACTTCACCATCTCGGAGTTTCTCTTCAAATTTAGATAAACCTTTACCCCTCCCTCTAGCTGAGGTCGTGATAACTTTACTTACCATGTTAGCTTCGATAAGAGCATGGGGTAGGGAATGGGGTCTCGTTACAGAATTAACAACTATTGTGAGATTAATAGGATGAAGATCTTTTAACTGAGAGAGCAAAGTATTTGGAACACCGGCTTCCCCAAAGCCAGATATCATAATAGTTGAACCGTCTTTTATCTCTTTAAGAACCTTCACGGCTGATTGACGTCTCTTATCCATTACGAAACTAGCTTACTTTCCTGCACAGGCGCGAATTGTGGTCTCGAATACAAGTTTCGCATTATTTCCGCGAACAAATGGGCTTAAGATGGGGAGTTGTATACCTGAATCCCTATACTCCTCAATTTTATCTAGGCAATCTGAGGGAGTGCCGGCGATACTTGTTGCCTCTACCATTGCATCAGTTATGCATCTTTCTGCTGCTTCCATATCTCCTTTTTTAAATGCTTCCGCTGCATCAGCAGTTTCTTGTTCGAATCCATATGAAGCGACCAGCTTGTTGTAGCGAGGGAAAAAACCGACATAAAAAGTTAATCCAGGCCGCATCATATCTACGGCTTCTTTTTTCGTTTCACAAACAGCAGTAGGTAAGAGTGACGTGATATCTATATTTTTGGGATTTTTTCCTGCTACAGTACTGCCTGTTATAAGGTGCGGCTGGATTTCGTCGGCCGTCTTGAGAGTGCTGCGTGTCAAAATAATACCATCGGCTATTTCACCGCACGTCATGACCATTTTTGGAAATAAACCTGCCAAGTAAATCGGTATTTGCGGCCGCCGCGGTTTGAACCACAAATCAAATTTTTCGATTTTAATAGTCTCACCATCAAATTCCACAGATCCAGTTTTAATTAACTCTCTAATAATTTTTACTGTCTCTGTAAGTCGTAATATGGGTTTGCTATATTCAATCCCATGTTCGGGTACCACCTGTACCTTGTGGCTGGAACCTAGCCCAAGTATCAACCTGCCTTTTGACAATTCATCTACAGTAGCTGCTGCCATCGCAAGTGTAGGTGCCGAACGAACAAAAACACTGCTTATCGCTGTACCAAGTTTAATTTTCGACGTGGCTGCAGCACAGCCAGAAAGTATTGAAAATTGATCGCCACCATGCCCTTCCGCTATCCAAGCTGACTCATAACCTAAGTCCTCTGCAAGTCTCACACAGTCAACAATCTCGGAAGCAGTTGGCCCTCCAGAAAATGCAATGCCAAGTCGTTTCATTTTTGATCCTTAGGGTTCATTTATGTTATCGAGTGGATATATAGGCCGTCGAACTTTTCGAAAATCCAAAAGATTATTATCTGAAGTTGTTACGCCTTCACCGTCACATGTTATTGTGTTTTTAGCAAGTTGCTCAAAACCAGCCCTGTAGTGAATTCGTGACTTTAAAAGAAGGTATCTTTTTTTGTCGGGTTGTATGCCAACGGAGGTAAATACCCCAGTATCCCATGGCTCATGATGTTTGGACGTAATAACTATTTCTATGCCTCCAACCTCTAACACAGCAGTATTACCCATACTTACTTTAACACCCGTATACATGGGGCCACGTACAACCCACTCTCCATTAGTGAGCGTTTTGACTATTCCTTTGAGTCTCAGTGGTTTACCCTTCTTATTAATTGACGGCATATCAGCTTTACCACCGAGGTCTAAACTTATCTCCCGACCGACTCCTGCTTCAGCCATCAAATTCACCGCTTCGGGGTCGAAAACAGCTGCAACGGCAACGTCCTCTAAACCAGCGTTGAGGACTTCTTCAATTACCGTCATAACGTCCTGTGTTCCGCCAGACCCTACGTTATCTGCATGATCGAGCAAGATAATAGGGCCATCCTTAAGACTTTTCGCATAAGTTAAGGC
>CACHDV010000018.1 GCA_902578675.1 uncultured Alphaproteobacteria bacterium | reverse complement strand
ATCACGATATAGTTTCTCAAGTGGTCTTTGTACTCGCAGATCTAAACCTACCTCCAAGTGATAACCCTGCCCAATATAGCAAATATCTGCAAAGTATTTAGTCTCAACTTTGTTGGAATCAGCATTTTCGTCATTCATTAATTGGCTTGCCTCGATATCTAATTTCTCAAGTGCTTTAGAAATTTCCTCAACAGTGGTTCTATTAAGTTCTTTATTGAAAGAAACGGACACTTCATGCTCGATGGGAGCATTTAGCAAACCGGAAGCGGAGAGCACACCGGGGTTCCTTGGCACAAGAACTTTGGTGATTTGCAGTTCTTCTGCTAAGGCGCAAGCGTGGAGTGGGCCCGCTCCACCTAATGCCATCAACGAAAATTCTCTTGGATCAAATCCTTGTTTTACTGATACTGAACGGATTCCTTCTGACATTTGAGAGACTAAGACTCTATGAATTCCAGAAGCGGCCTTATCTGGCGAGATTTGCATTGGCTGCGCGATGTGCTTTTCAATTGCAAGATGGGCTTGTTGGTCATTTAACTGCAGTCTTCCATTTGCAAAATAATTAGCATCCAGCAATCCCAGAACCAAAGATGCATCAGTCACAGTAGGTTTTTCACCACCTTTATCATAGCAGGCTGGCCCGGGGTCAGACCCGGCCGAATGCGGCCCTACTTTGAGACCTCCAGCACCATCTATCCATGCCACACTGCCTCCGCCAGAACCAATTGCATTTACGTCAACCATTGGAATGCGGACAGAAAAATTATCAATCACACCTTCCTGGCGAAGAAGGGGTTTCGAATTATTTATCAACGCAATGTCACAGCTGGTCCCACCAATATCGACAGTGATAAGATTTTGAAACCCGTTTGTCCTTCCTTCCTCTAGGCTACCAATAACGCCCCCTGCAGGTCCTGAAAGAAACAATCTTACCGGCCGAGCTCTAGCAGTCTTACATCCAGCTAAACCACCCCGCGATTGCATGACTTGTAATGGAGCATTAACACCCTCGTTTTGTAATGCTTCCGTCAAGTTGGAGAGATAAGTATCAACAGTCGGTTTGATGTATGCATCAAAAGCTGTGACAACGGTTCGTTCATACTCTCTGAATACTGGGTCCACCTGACTGGAAAGTGAGACTATCAAGCGAGGCCATTTTTTTAATATTATTTCTTGGGCTTGCAGTTCATGGACTGGATTTACAAACGAAAAAAGAAAGATTATCGCTAAGGCATCGACGCCCTGGATTAATAATTCTTCTACCGCTCTTATTAGACTATCTTCATTTAGGGGCTTTATTATATTTCCGTCAGAACCAATTCGTTCCATTACCCCTACTCTTCTTGCACCTGGGGCCAGAAAAATGGGCGTTTCGGGTCTCAGACGCACACTATACATTTGGGTTCGCATTTGCCTACCTATCTCAAGGACATCCCTAAACCCCTCCGTAGTCAGCAAGCCAACATTTGCACCTTTGCGCTCCAGAACCGCATTAGTGGCAACCGTAGTGCCGTGGGCAAAAACAGATATCTCAGCAGGAGCTATCCCTGTTTGACTTATTATCTCTCTGATACCTGCAATTACACCTTTGCTTGGATCATGGGGTGTACTAGGCACCTTAAAAGTTAACGTTTTGCCATCTCTTGAAACGCATGAAAAATCAGTAAAAGTCCCCCCAACGTCAACACCAATCTGCATGTATTTAGTCCGTTTCCTTTCTAAGAGTTTCCTCTAACTGAGGAAACTCAGTCAAAAGACCTTCGAAATAGGTTGAGATCTTTTCACCACTATCAAGTGTTTCCTGATTACCCACCATTTCAAAAATCCGATGTTTTATAAAGAAGCGCCAGTGGATCGGAATTCTTGCGAGAATTTTTGTTAGGGTGTCATAGTTTGCTTTATTCCATATTTTTTCATATTCAACTCTTCCAACCCCATAATCAAAAAAGTCATTATCGGCAAAGCTATTCATTAATTCAGACCGTCTTTTTTCAGTCGCCTCTAGATCATAACTTTCATTGGATATAACAACACCGTAATCCTCTAACGCTGACTTTTGCGAAACAAACCCTCTTTTCACATCTTGAAAAACCGCGTCTATATCTCGTTCCAAGGGATTTCCCCAGCCGCCAGCTCCACCCGACGCAACATGCACAACGTCACCAGGTCCAATCTTGATGAAGTCCAAGTTCCCCAAATTTCTTTCCGCATTTGTGTTGGGGTTTAATAAAAAATAAGATGGTGCTCCTGCCCTACCATTTTGCACACCCCATGAGGTAAATCTAGTCCGATCCATGTTTCTCGCGGTTACACGCGTATTAGGAGCAAGTGCTTCAAACCACATTTCAATTGCCGTACCCCCTCTATACTTCCCCGCACCTCCAGAGTCTTTTGCCAATCCATAACGCTTAATTTTAATTGGCACTTCTATTTCATTAATTTCAACAGGTGTGTTTTTTAGAAATGAAGAATTTGCCCCGGAGCCTTCCGTTCCATCACCTAAGGGACTCCCTCCAGCTCCACCCGTAATTGGCCCTACTGCGGCGACCACTCTACGACCCGTTCTGTTGTCAATAGTATTTACATTCATTATAGGCCCACCACTAGCCGGACTTGCCGGTAGTTTCTCTGGCGCCGCCTGAACAAAAGCACCAAAGATTAATCCCATGAGTCTTTGGACTGATAAAGTTCTCAGACCCACTGCCGCCGGAAACGCTGGGTTAATCACCGTTCCTTCTGGCAAGATGGAACCAATAGCTCTACAAACACCCGCATTTAAAAACAGTTTTGGATCGAGAGAATATAAAATATAAATCACGCCAACCATCAACAACGCGTGACGTTCTTGTCCACCAGTTGGGATATTGATAGATGATTCGATTTGGGGATCACTTCCCGTGAAATCCAATGTAATACTGTCGCCAGAAATTATGAGCGTTAAAGCGAGACGACAAGGGTACCCATCTTCTGAATCCTCGTCCATGTAGTCGGCAAAAAAATAGTTTCCATCTGGTAGATCTGAAATAATGGAGCGTACTTGGGCTTCGGCGTAACTCAGTAAATCCTGTATACCTGCTTTGAAGACATCGACACCGAATTTATTTATTATTTCGTGCACGCGGCGCTCACCCGTGTTCATAGCCGCAATTTGTGCTTTAAGATCGCCCCAATTTTGCTCTGGCATACGTACATTAGTGAGCATGATATCCAGAACTTCCTTGTTGAACTCGCCACGTCGTACAATCTTAGTAGGAGGAATTCGTATGCCTTCCTGATGGATTTCTGAAAGTGTACGGGA
Source organism: uncultured Alphaproteobacteria bacterium (assembly GCA_902578675.1). GTDB lineage: Bacteria > Pseudomonadota > Alphaproteobacteria > Thalassobaculales > Thalassobaculaceae. The sequence goes on along the minus strand of CACHDV010000018.1, from coordinate 26,295 downwards.
AATACTTGCGGGCACCGCACCGCCAACATCTGTATTATGGATATGACCAACAACGAAACATACCAATTCTCCACCAAAAAAAACTGGCTTCCAGCAGTGCATGTCGGGCGAATGGGTTGAAACGTGACCACTATAAGGATCATTTGTTATACAAATATCTCCTTCCTCATACTCGCCTATCATCTCAATAACTGTCTTATAATTTAGACCGACGAACCACGTAACCCCTAATTCCACCGGAGAGGCGAAGGTTTCTCCATCGGGGGTAGTAATCCCGCAAGTAAAATCTTCTGTCTCTTTTACAAAGGTTGAGTGTGCGGTTCTATAAAGCGTATAGGCCATGCTCTCTGCCGCTGCCCTACTATGATTTTTTAAAATCTCCAGGGTTATTTTGTCAATTTTCATAGATTGTCTTTTCTCTGGATAAAGAGGTTACCAAATTCATCAACAGTTGCATTATACCCCTGTAATATACAAGTCGTGCAATCTTGTTGGAGAACCACCGCAGGCCCATCAATTTCGTGCCCTGGCCCAAGGTCACTTCTTAGAAAAACCCCTGCCTCAATCAATGACCGGTCCGCATAAACTTGGATATGTTCGCGCGCTTTTAGATTTTTCTTAGGTTTCTCAAGAGAAGGAAAGTTCGGTTTTGGCGGTTTCCCCGAGATTACCATCCTTAAATTTATTAATTGCACTTCGGCTTCTGTGTCAGAGTGCTCATAGATTTTTTCATGTAATTCATGAAATGCTTTTGCCATAAGGTCTATGGAACCTGACTCAATCCAGGATGCCTCCAATTGCGTATCTATCTCATAGGATTGCCCTCTATATCTCATATCAGCCGAGGGAACCATCATAACTTCACCCTCAAAACCCTGATCCTCTCTTATCCATGACATTGCCTCCCGTGCGAGAGTTCCAAAACCTTCCTTAATTTCATCAACGCTTGCAGTACTTAGATCGAGATAAACGGTCCGAATAAAATCGTTTTTTATATCTGCAATTAAACCACCAAATGCACTCAATACTCCTGGAACGATAGGTACAATTATATTTTTCATATTGAATTCAGAGGCCACCCAACCTGCTAACATAGGGCCAGCTCCGCCAAAAGCGATTAAAGACATATCCCGAGGGTCCAATCCTTGCCTCGATAACAGTTTACTTATTTCCAAATACATTCCAGAAACAGCTATCCTAACGATTGCTTCTGCAACCTCCTCTGCCGTCATGGATAAATTGCTAGCAAGTTTAGATATCGCCTGGTGTGCTAGACCCGAATCAATTTGAACGGCGCTATAGCCAAGCTCGGACTTACCTAGGTACCCTAGCACAACCAAAGCATCTGTTATTGTTGGATTTACACCTCCTTTCCCATAGCATGCCGGCCCAGGAGTAGATCCGGCACTCTCTGGGCCAACTTTCAGAACGCCTTGTTCATCTATCCACGCGATCGAACCACCGCCTTCGCCAATCGAAGAGACTGACACGCTCGGAATATAAATTGGAAACTCACCAATTAACTCACCTGTTCCAAATTGAGGTTCACCCGAATTAATAATAGCAACATCTGCGCTAGTCCCGCCTATATCAAGGCTCATAGCCATCGGAACCTTAGTTTGCATTGCGATACTTGAAGCACCCATCACGCCAGATGCAGTACCCGAAAGTAACATCTGGGCACAGTCAGTCTTACCCCTCTCAGCCGTCATTACTCCGCCATTTGATTTTGTAATCATAGGCTCAACATTGACCCCTGCCTCCCTAAGTACTGTCTGTAGGGAGGAAAGGTAATGAGCGACCTGCGGCTGGACATAGCCAGCAACTACAGCGGTTATTGTTCTCTCATATTCTCTTACCACTGGCCAAATATCACTAGCTAAGATTACTTTTATTTCAGGTGCTTCTTTTCTTATTATTTCAGCTACATATCGCTCATGTTCAGGGTTTCGATACGCGTGCATAAGCGCTACAACTATTGCGTCACCCCCTACCTCGTTTACCCGTGTGAGAGCAGTCCTTACACTTTCTAACTCAAGTGGAGTATCAATGTTGCCATCCGACAATATTCTCTCTTTAATCCCAAAAACTTTATCGCGTGTAACAAGAGGTTCCGGGCGCGCACTAAACAAATCATACGGGTCTGGCATTCTTAATCTTGCAACTTCAAGAACATCTTCAAAGTTTTCGGTCGTAAAAAGACAAAGATTTACACCCTTCCTCTGTATGACCGTATTTACCCCAACAGTCGTGCCATGAGTGAAGTAAGATACAGACGAGGGTTCAATATCATAAGCTTCTGTTATTTTCGTTAAGCCGGTCATTATCTCCGCACCAGGCTTATCCGGCCGCGATAAAACTTTCAAAGTACTTAAAGCACCGGTACTTTCATCAAAGACACAGAAATCTGTGAAGGTACCTCCTATATCCACACCAACTCGGAAACCCATTATTTATTTTTCCCAATTCATAGTTTTTTCATTTTTCTAAAGGTCAAATAGATTAAGTCAATCTTGTCAAAGCTGTTCTTTACAGAACTGTGCTATTTCTGCGTGCGTAGCGAACCACACATCCGGAAAAGACTTTATATAGTCAATCAACTCTTCCAAAATAACAATACGGGAGCGATGCCCGCTTATGTGAGGGTGAAGCGTTAACAGAAATAATCCGCCCTCTTTAAATGCACCATCAAACTCCGATTTAAATATCTCCAGCACTGAATTAGGACTTGTGTATGGACGCAAACCTGTCGCTCTGTCCATCATCAAATAAGGCGCGTCGTCTCGTATCCATTCAACTGGCAATTCGATTACGCCCGTTGGTTCACCATCCTCTAATAATTCATATGGCTCATCATCTGCCATTAAAGAAGAATCGTAAAGTAAACCCATCTCCTTGCATATGGAGAGAGTACTTTGCGAGAAATCCCAACTCGGTGTCCTCATACCCACAGGCCTAATCCCTGTTATTTCCTCTAGAACATCCGCAGCCCGCAACATCAGTTCTCGTTCGTCGGCTTCCCGTAGCGTACTGTTAAACTCGTGTATCCAACCGTGGATACCTATTTCATGTCCCTCATTTACCAAATTGCGCTGTTCATCTGGGTGTAGTTTAGCCACAACTGCCGGAACAAAAAATGATGCCGATATATTATTTTCGCGCAATATACGCCTTATCCTCGGCACTGCAGCACGTGAACCATATTCGCCCTGAGATAACTTACCTGGAGAACCATCCCCCCATCGAAGAGTTGTTGTTTCATGATCTGAGTCAAACGACAACGCTACAGCAACTCGGGCATTATTTTTCCACCTTTTTGGTTTTAATGATTTTCCAGCACGGACTTTTTTTACAAGATTTTGCCATGTAGAATCCCCCCATTGCCATGGTTCAGTATCATTATTTTTATTGGCGGTTGGTTTCGAAGACATATGCTTTTAATTCTCCTAACGGCGTTACAAGTGTTCTTCTATTGCTGCACCTAATATTACGATGACTTTGTTTAGATCATAAGACCAAATTCCATGCTTATATTTTAATAACTTCGTTAATAGATTTTGCAACGCTTAAGCGTTAATATTTTCGCATATCGAGAACTCAATAAATGATCAATGAATGTTAATAATGATTGCGGGCCACCAATTCTAACAAACTACAAATACACTAATTGGAGGGATGACATGCCAAAACTTAGACATATAGCTCTAGCAACCGATGATCCGGATAAAACCGCAGCTTTTTATATAGAGGCTTTTGATTTCAGAGAAGTTGGACGGGTTGGTAATCCAGACGTTCCAGATAATGGCTTAGCCTGGGGAATTTACTTGAGTGACGGAACTCTTAACCTTGCTGTATTGAAATTCAAAAATGTAGATCAATTAGGGAAAGGGCTTGACTATACAGGCATTCATCATTTTGGCGTTCTAGTTGAAGATTTGGATGAGACGCTCCAGAGGCTCAATAAAATGGGAGCCCCATGCATTCTGAAACAAGATCCAAACTCAACAGAACAATTCTATGAAACTAAATTCAGCGGGCCAGATGGCGTTGTTTTTGACGTGTCTGAGCATGCTTGGATAGGTGCAGCTACAGCCGAAGAGAAAGAAATTGATTTGGATGAGTTACTTGCAGCAGAGTAGCTAAGTGGTTTTATTAAAACGGGATAATTGCGAGACTAATAATGGCAGAGACAAAGACGAAACTGACTGTACCCGACCTCATCAAGAAAAAACAAAATGGCGAACGCGTGGTAATGGTCGCTGCTGCCGATTTTTTGATGGCGCAATGGGCAGAGCGATCTGGGATAGATTTTATTGGAATTGGAGACTCTTTGGGGATGACATTATACGGCCACTCGACAACGCTGCCAATGACTGTAGACACTATGATAGAACATACAAAAGCTGTGCGAAGAGGCGCGCCCAATACTCTTACAATAACTGCCATGCCATTTGGTTCCTATGCCACGCCCGAAATAGCGGTAAAGAACGCCCTTAGAATGATGAAGGAAGGAGGTGCTGAAATAGTCAAGATGCAAGGAGGGAGGGAAAAATTTAAAATAATCAAGGCAATTGCGGACGCTGGTGTACCAGTCATGAGCCATGTTGGAATGTGTCCCCACTTTGTAAATTCTTATGGTGGCTTTAAACTTCAAGGGCGTACGGCGGACGAAGCTCTGAAGATCGTAGATAATGCCAGGGCTATTGAAGAGGCTGGAGCGATTGGCATGGAGGTTGAAGCGGTACCACCTGAAGTTGGAGAAGCTGTGGAGCAGGCAGTAAACATATTTACATTCTCAATAGGAGCCGGTGGAGCAAGCTGCGGCCAACTACTTAATGGCGCAGATTTAATTGGTTCTTTCGATAGCTTTAAACCCAAATTTGCAAAAAGGTATGGTAATGTAGGCGAAGTAGCCATGCAAGCAATGTCAGATTATGCGGAAGAGGTAAGATCCGGCATCTTTCCAGATGCAGACCACGTTTATAAAATGAAGCCTGAAGAGGCTGAGATGTTCAAACGCGCACTGAAAAAAGTGTAATTTTTAAATAAGGCAAGTAAATTATGAAATTAAAAACAGGTCCTGCCAACTGGGAAACTAACGATCTTAAAACAGATACCAGCTGGGTATACGAAATTACTGATAAACAGAAACAGCAACTAAGCGACACAATTAAGAAAAACTACGAACCTAACCGCCCACTTTTTGATTATTCCGCAGTTGAATTTGATTTAAGTGGCGTTTGGGCAACGCTCGAAAAAGCATTTCGAGAAGCCCATCATGGAAGGGGCTTGTCTTTAGTAAGAGGTTTACCGCGCGAAACACTTAGCGAGGATGAGTTCTTACTGATGAATTGGGTAATTGGATTGAACGCCGGTGTCGCCAGACCACAAGGCCTTGCCAGTCAATATATCGCTGCTGTTAGAGATGTAGGAACCAACTATCGTGCGTCAAACGGCAGAGGATATTCATCAAACGCAAAGCTTGATTTCCATGTGGATGGTGCAGATCTTACAACACTTATATGCTTTAACAAGGCAAAATCTGGAGGCCAAAGTATGATATCCAGTGGTGTAACGGCCAACAACATCTTCCTTAAAGAGCACCCAGAACTAGCCGACACAGCGGCAAAGAATTTTTACTTTAGCCGACAGAATGAACAAGCGGACGACGAAAAACCTTTTTATGGCCAGCCCCTTTTTGAACACGAAGGAGACCACCTTTTCTGTAAATGGAACCGGAACAGAGTGCAGTCTGCCCAAAAGCTGGAAAATGTCCCAAAGCTCACCGAGTCACAGAAAAAGACGATGGAGGTTTTGGACGAGATAATTATGCGCCCTGAGCTCATGTATACAATGTATCTCGAGCCCGGTGATATGCAAATTTTGAATAATTACACTATGTTTCATTCGCGAACCCATTATGAGGACTTTGATGCGCCCGAAGAAAAACGATGTCTCTTCAGGCTATGGCTCGCACCTCCAGATTCTATAAAAATGCCAAAATCATGGAAAGCATTTTATCGTTCCATAGAACCGTCAACCGTAAGAGGAGGCATCAGGGGTCAAGCTTATGAACAATCACATGCGGATTTTGAAAAACGACAGGCTGACTTTCTGGGTATGAAAATTGACAATCGCCCCCATGTAGAGCCATGAAACGGTCACCGCGATGCGCCTGAAAGGAAAAGTGGCGCTAGTTACCGGAGGGAATAAAGGCATAGGTGCTGCCGTCGTAAGGCGTTTTGCCAGCGAAGGAGCAAGAGTATGGTCGGGCGACATTGTAACGGACAAGACAAACAACTTTTCGGATGATCTTGCAGATAAAACAGAAACTATAGTTCATGAAACCTTGGATGTCACAAGCCACGACTCCTGGCAACTTATTATAAATAAAATAGTCCAGGAGACCGGTAAGATTGACATTCTCGTAAACAATGCGGGTATTTACGACCGTAGATCAATTGAAGCAACAACCGAAGAACAATTCGATAAGATGCTATCGGTAAATACAAAAGGTCCTTTTCTCGGAATAAAGCTTGCACTCGAGGCACTCAAAGCAAGCGGGAATGCGTCCATAGTAAATCTCTCTTCGACGGCCGGTCTCCGCGGTTCTTTTGCCGTGCATTACGGAGCATCTAAGGGCGCTTTGCGTCTTATGACTAAATCTATAGCCAGCACGTATGCAAAAGATGGAATACGGTGTAACTCAGTCCATCCCGGACCAATAGATACCGAGATGGGACACACTGCGGTTCCACCTGACCAATTAGAGGAGCGACTTTATCAAAGGATACCTATGGGTCGCTTCGGCACCGCAGAAGAAGTTGCAAACGTGATTTTATTTCTCGCATCAGACGAATCTTCGTTCGTTACTGGCTCCGAGGTCGTGGTAGATGGTGGAGCAACTTGCAAATAGTGAGACAGCGGCGACACTAAGAATGCCCCAAGCTAGTTAACGACAGATAAAAGATTTTTGTTAACAAAAAATTCTGTTTGCTTCAGGCAAATAGCTTCAAAGAGTTGTTAGACAGTTATCGTCTAGAGATATCAACGGAGTGAAATCTTGTAATGCGAGAAAATCTGGCCTTGTCGGATTTCTGATAAAATTTTCCACACGATTAAGACTTGAAAAGACCATTGCCCTTCCCCAAGGAGACATATTCGGCGCGGAACCGTGTATCGTGCATCCATGAAAAAAAATGGCTGAACCAGCCACGCCTTTGGGTGCAACAATACCATTTTTTTCAATAAGCCCATTTATTGTTTCATTCGTGTAGGGGCTTCCTACCGCATCAGCTGATAGGCGTCCATATTCTGGCACTCGCTCAAAAGTTTGATCAGAATCGATGCGGCCGTCCCTATGCGACCCTGGTACAAACATCATTGGACCGTTAAATTCATTCACGTCATCGAGAAAAACCGTCGCATTCAAAACTGTAGGTTCAGGCATGCCATCATCTTCATACCAAGTACGATAATCCTGATGCCAATGCCATATTTCCCCATCATGGGCTTCCTTAGCATTGATTTTAAATTGGTGAAGATATACCTCGCCACCCAATAATGTTCTTGCGGGCTCTACCAAACGAGGATGAAGACTTAAGCGGCGGAAAAGCTCATCGGAAAGATGCGGCGCTATCGCTGACCGGACTGAGTCGCTACTGCGCTCTCTCAAGACTTTCTCACTACGCTCATTCATAATATCCGGCAATCTATTCTTGAGTTCGGATATTTCATCCTTTGAAAAAAGATTTTCTACGAAAAGGAGGCCATTCTCATTAAATTCATTTATCTGTTCTATACTTAATTCCATATCAATCCCTTGTTTGTATTACCTTTTATAGATAGCTCAAATCATTGTTTCACATTCTTTTCGTAGCTTAAAAGCAGCGAGTTTTTCATCAATTTGCACATCAGCGTAGGTCAATATCGTGTCTTTAGAGACATCTTTTATCATCCGCGCCTCACCCGTTAAGCCTAAAGGCAGTGCTTTCATTGGCACGGAAATGTTGCTTGGTCTCAATTGACCCGCAACGCAGTAGCCACCTTCTCCATCTAATACCTCACCAACTTTAAGATTTTTCTTGGCAACAGCGACTACGTCAGCCCTAAATTCCCGGCTGACACCAGTAGACTCGCCTCGGAGCCCCACATTTGCAACAGAAATCCCAAGTTCAAGTCCTATCAAATGATACATGTTGAACTTACAAAAATAGAGTCCGCTGTCATCAGTATGAACAAAATATTCTTCAAAACAATTTTTTTGATAATCAGTTAAGGCTTTCACAGCAACCCAAACGCCTGTGCGGATATTATGATATAATTCTTTACCGTCCAGACCGATACTATTTATAACCTCGACCTGACCCTCACATTCTAAAACACCTCCCGCATCTCGCCCCCTCATTAAATTTGGGATGTCATCAACAGATCCTGAGGGATAAGTTAGTCCTCCACTAGGCGCATCAAGCCCTGTCGCGTTGCATATTGCCGCGCATTCAATTGCAGGCTTAGTTCCATCATGAAAACTGTTATACATTTTTGGATTTTGCCTACCCCGCTTAGCCTGCTCCGCTGTCGTCCCCCAGCTTTCATAGACTGTATCTGGTGTTGAAAATCTATACTCCGGCTTCCATTTATGACCACGTCCTGCCGCAACCACATGCCAGCCAGAGGAACGAGCCCAATCTACCAATTCATATGTCATTGCTGGCTGGTCACCATAAGCTTGGGAATAAATTACGCCAGCTTCCTTCGCACGGGAAACTAATGCGGCACCACAGATAGCATCAGCCTCAACCGTACCCGATATAACATGTTTCCCAGCAGCAAATGATAGTAAGGCATGCTCGATAGCTACAATCGGATTACCAGTACATTCTATAATAATCTCAATAGCCGGATGATTTATTAAATCATTAACGTTAGCACTTATGTTGGTGGCTTCTGTCTTAAGTGCTACGTCCAGATTAGGGGCATTTAACTTCTCCTTTGGCCAACCGGCGTACATAAAATTAGAACGAGCTTGCTCAACATCAAGATCAACCACACCCAAGACATGGACGCCCGGAATACGCTGAGCCTGCGCCATGAACATTGTCCCAAATTTCCCCCCACCAATCATGCCAATACGTATTGGCCGTTTTTGTTCCTCCCTTGCCTTTAGCTGATCTATCATACCCATATTCTACTCCCGACGCTATCAACCTAACGAAATTTGCGAAAAGTAAAGTCTGACTTAAACAAAAGTGGTGTTAAGGCTATCGCCCCTTGAAAATAGGAGTTCTTTTCTCAGAAAATGCCTTCATAGCTTCCCGACTGTCTTCAGTTTTGGAGAGTTCGCCGGTCTTATTTTGTTCGTAGCGATATCCATCGCGCAACGCCATTTCTTCGATGGCATTCAATGTTTCCTTTGCTAACGACATCGCCACCGGACTTTTCGATGCAAGTTCTTCCGCAATTTCCAAAGCTGCCCTCATCAAATCATCATCCGGCACACACTCCTCCACAGCACCAAGTCTATAGAGTTCCGCTCCTGACAAGCGTTGTCCAGTAAGCATAAGTCGCCGTGTCTTTGAATGACCAAACAACCTCATTGCGTGACGACCGCCACCCAATAAACCAACATTTATTTCTGGTAATCCGACGCTAGCACTTTCCGAAGCGATAAGTATGTCAGCGGAAGCCGCCACAGCCAAACCAGCTCCTAAAGCAGCCCCATTGATGGCTGCAATGACGGGTTTTCTGCACTCCATAATAGCATAAAAACACTCTCGCACTCGTCGACTATGAACCCAATGATCTCCTAGATCAGTTTCTTGTGACGCACGTCCTTTAATATCAGCCCCGGCTGAGAAACATTTTCCGGCACCAGTGAGGACGATGGACCTCACATCATTTCTATCGCTTAAAACGTCGAAGGCCAATGTCAAATCATCATGAAATTGACGGTTTTGTGCGTTAACAGGAGGATTATTCATAGTAACGACAGCAATATAGTTTGATATCGCAACATTTACTGTTGAAAGGTTTGTTATGTCAGTCATTTTTAATATCTCTTAATTTTATTTTTCTGCTTCAAGCTAACGCTGCAACGGAGAGACGTCCAACGACGTTATGCTTTTCGATCGCTTTGGCAACAAAACCCGATGCTTTCATTTCCTCAACAAACTTCTTTAGATATGAAGCAGCCTTTTCCTTTCCACGTGTGCACCCCATGGCTTGCTGCACTGCTGTAAACTGGCCATCGAGAATTTTTGCTCCTGGAACACGCTTGACATCAGTAATCAAGCGAGGTCTCAAACCTGCAAGTGCCTCTAGTCGTTTTTCCATAAATATATCAAAGGAGGCATCTATCCCTTCAACCCGAATAAGCTGAGCGTTTTTTATATTTCTTTCTAACCACAGATCGTATGCACTTCTTGCTGATACAGCTATTCTAATTCCAGCTTTATCAACATCCTCCAGTTTCGTTAGTTTTGAATCTGGCGGCACCATATACGTTGCCTGGATTTCACAATATGCAGCTGTAAAATCGATTTTTTCTGCCCTTTGCGGCTCGGCTCCTATATTGCCGATGTCCCAAATTCCTTTTCCAGCATCGTCTGCAACCTCACCTGGTGTCTTATATTTAAGAAGTTCTAGGCCTACACCTAAGCGTTTTGCCAGTTCACCTGCCATATCAGGGGAAACCCCCACCGGATCTCCGTCATCAGTTTTACCTGTAACCAAAAGAAAATTGGACATATTAATGGCTGCTCGTAATACGCCAGTTGGCGCGAGCTCTTCTACTATTTCAGCTAACATATTTCTTCCCAAATTGAATATTATAATGCATTGCAGTTTGAACCAAGAACTCCTTAGTTGCACACATTTTCTTTCTACGTGAAAAAAACAACTTAATAAGGACCTTTGGCTTCAGTTTAAAAACCTTTCAGGGTTGCCGGCCGGACAACGTACCATTGAGATTTGTTCAAAAGCATAAGCCAAATCAATAATAAGGTAATCCTCCCAAGCCCTGCCAATAAAAGATAAACCAGTTGGTAAACCAGACTCATACCCCATCGGGACTGTGACACTGGGGTATCCAGAAACAGCCGCCAAACACGAACTCCCCCCAATCCTATTATCCCCATTTAAAAAATCGATTGCCCACGGTGTTGAAGTTGTGGGAGCAACAAGCGCGCAGCATGAATTATCTAATAAAGCCTTGTCGATACCTTCTTCTCTGGTGAGGCGCCTGCATTCTTTAAGTGCTGCAATATAATCTGGATCATCCAGCCCATTAGTTGCTTCAGCCGCTATCAACTGTTCCTGCTGAAAATATGGCATTACGTTTTGGGCGTTTTGCTCATTAAAGTTAATAAGGTCCGATAAAGAATGAATACCATTTTGGTTCGTTGAACCTGCCAAATAAGCATTTAAACTTACTTTAAATTCTGTCCGCATCACTTTGATCTCATGCGGTCTGATAGTCTGTTGGTCGGGCAAAGAAATATCATCTATAATTTCCGCACCATTTTCTTTCATCAAACATAGTGCCCCATCAAATATTTTATCGACGGCACCTTGAAAACCAGAATAGTTTCTTACCACGCCGATCCTTTTCCCCTTCAGTGCGTTCCGGTTGAAGCCTTGTGTGAATTTCCGTGGAAAACCTTGTTTCAAATCCTTCGAAGAACTATCCGCAGGGTCGTGCCCCATAACAACGGATAAGATTGTCGAAGCGTCGGTTACAGTTTTAGCTATAGGACCAGCAGTATCCTGGCTAAATGATATAGGAATAACTCCAGTCCGGCTGACCATTCCGACTGTTGGTTTAATACCCACAAGCGAATTCATCGCAGCAGGCACAACAATAGATCCGTCAGTCTCCGTACCTATTGCGCCAGCACAAAAACTTCTAGCCACAGCAACAGCAGATCCCGAACTAGAACCACCAGGGGTCCGATCTATAGCATACGCGTTCCTGACCTGACCTCCCCGACTTGACCAGCCAGTGCATGATTTGGTGGACCTAAAGTTTGCCCACTCACTCAAGTTAGTTTTTGCCAAAATAATCGCACCACCCTCTCTCAACCTTGAAACTAAATTTGCATCACGTTGAACTCGAGCTCCATCTAGCGCCAGGGAACCGGCGGTGGTCATCATTTTATCTGCTGTGTCAATATTATCCTTTATAACTATTGGGATGCCATGTAATACGCCCCTTAGTTGCCCGGCGCCCCTTTCATCGTCCATTTTTTGTGCAATAACTGCCGCGTCGGGGTTGATAAAAGCTATGGAATTGAAGTCTTTATCTTCTCGAGTAATTTTGTCTGTGAAATAGGTAACGAGATCGGAAGAAGTGAAGATACGCTTATCTAATCCATCCGCCAGATCACCTATCGATAAACATTCAAAGTCATTCGATTGCTTGTCCACCATGGCCGTTGTCTAGTCAGGCGTAAAAACGTTGATACCATTCGAACTAGATACAGTTCCCGCAACACCTAGATAGTCGTTATTTGTCATATCTGTCAAGAGGCTCAAGTCAGCCGGCGTATTGGCAATAAAACGGGAGTTATCGGATAGTCTACCAAATAATATTCCGAATGATGGGCCTTTCCGATCATGCATAACCGTGTAAGTCTCGATGACAGCCCTTCCATTTGCAACTTCTGTTACAGCTGGACCGCGTTCAGCATCTATTTCTGCCTGATAGATTTTAGGATCTTTTGGCTTGAATGGTTTATTAGGACGTTCCGTCGAGTAGATACCTGCAGATTGTTTAGTCACGTAATTGCCATTGGCAGTAACCAAGCCCTTACTCCCAGGATTACTTCTAACTGTATTCATCATTTCAGCAATAGAGTGCGTGACATAGTTATTTCCAGGCCCTCCAAAATATGGCAACCCTCCAGTTACGGTCAGCCCTCTCTTGTCATCTGGGTCAATTCCCATTTCGTCGCATGCTATTTGTACAGCCGATGGAAAGCAGCTGTATAAATCTAGCGCACCTATGTCATCGAGCGAACATTCAGCCATTTTAAACGCTTCTCTCGCTACCTTTGACATGGCCGGCGAGGAATGAAAATTTATCCGATCGCTTAAATACCAATGATCATAAGCATCCGCACAGCCATGTAGATAAACCCATTTTTCTTCGGAAACGCCCAGTTCTCTAGCTTTCTTTGCAGACGTTAATATTATAGCCGCTGCCTGATCAATAAAGGCGTTTGAATTCATCAATTTTGTGTAAGGAAAACCAATATACGGATTATCAGGATTTACAGAAGCTATCTGCTCAGCCGTAAAACCCTGACGACGGTCCGCGAGTGGATTGTTCTCCGCCACTTTTGCAAATCTAGAAAAAAGTTTTCCCATCGCAAGACCATGTTGTTCAATAGTCCTGCCTCTATTGCCTCGAATAGCGTTTTCTATCATAGGGTATGCGAATATTGCACCGGCCATTTTATGGCGATCCTCCATATCGGACCAACCTCGAGTTTCTACGCCCCAAATATCAAAACTCCCTCCGGGATCCTCACTCCAATCCAATTGGAGACCTGCGCGTTGTGCTCCTTTTTGGGTCGCTAAAGCTTCTCCACCAGCAATTACAGCTGCCCCTAGTTCGCCCTTGGTAATCATTTCGAACATTCTATTCACACACCATTGCGGCATATTTCCACCTGGGTGTGTATAAACCAGGCGCCGAGCGTTCTCAGCTCCAACACGATTAGCTAAAGATTTTGGTGGATTTGAATAGGTCCCGAATGGACACGTAAACCGCCAGCTGGTATCAGAAAAAGAGCGCAATAACACTATCGTATCCAATGACTGTAATAATGACGAACCGGCCCCGCTGTCATCCGCTGCTTTTTGAACTGCCGCGGCCGTCAGATCGATCGGAGACAGACCAAGAGCCGGATCTCTTTCCCGTTGTGTTATTTGCCCGCTGCCAATTAATATTGGAACTCTACTCTCGTCCATCGGCTCCTATCCCCTAAATTGCAAACTAATCAATTCTATAAAGTATCTCTTATTGAAAGGCGTCTATCCAATTCTTTTTTGCGTCTTTTTGTATCGGCGTCCACGCAACACATAATCCCAAGTGTCTCGTTGCATAATTCGCAATTGATCTTCTGATACTTCACGAACTACTTTTGCGGGAGACCCAAGAATGAGAGAGTTATCAGGAAAAACTTTTCCTTCTGTGACGAGTGCTCCGGCGCCAACCAAACAATTTTTTCCAATAACAGCACCATTTAAAACAACCGCCTGGATGCCTATCAACGCACCATCTTCAATTGTACAACCATGCAACATTGCTTGATGCCCTATAGTTACTTTCTTGCCAACCTTAAGAGGAAAGTCTGGATCAGCATGCAAAACAGCCCCCTCTTGAATATTCGTACCTGCTCCAATGAAAATTGAGTCATTATCGGCGCGAATGACTGCACTTGACCATACGCTCACGTCTTCGCATAGCGTTGCATTTCCAATCACTGTTGCGGCGTCGGCAACGTAAACACTATCTGCTAAACTTGGGATTAGGTTATCAATTTCATAAATTGGCATTACGAATTTTTCCTTCCGTCTACAAAAACATCTTATTACCAGACTTCGCCGAAGGGCCTAAGTTCAACAGTAAAAGACCAAGCAGACTTGTCCTGATGGGCCACCCGATACATTTCTTCAGCTATCGCGGATGGTTTAGCAAAAAAATCATCTGGTTTATCTGGAGCGAGCATTGGTCGCGTCCGAGGTGTGTCAATGGAGGCGTCAATTATGAAATAAGCAGTATGTATGCCTTTTGGTCCAAATTCACGCGCTATAGATTCCGCAAGAATACGCTGCGCGGCCTTCGTAGAGGCAAAAAAACCCCAATTTGTTTTACCGCGGGTTGCCGATGTATTACCTGTGATAAGAATAGCCCCCTTACCGGCATCGATCATCGCCGGCAACGTCTCTCGGGCTAGGTATAACAAAGCTGTGGTATTCACTCTAAAATTTCTTTCTAGATCGTCTGGATCTAATTCCAGAATGCTGCCTCTTACGCTTCTCAATGCATTGTGAATGACAACCTCAGGGTGGCCGAGCGTTTCCTTAATCTGTTCGGTAGTCTTTACCAGCAACTCCAGGTCACCGACATCACAGGGAAAGGCGACTGCATTTTCTATATTCCTTTCAAGCGTTTTGAGGTTTTCGGTATTTCGAGCAAGCATGGCAACTTGATAACCACCTTCAGCAAAACGCTTAACGATTTCGCCTCCCGTTCCTTTGGCAGGTCCGACACCGGTAACAAGGCAAACTGGTTTTGACAATCGATTTCTCCCTATATGAGTGAATCTTTGATCGTGCGGCAACATAAATATCAAAGATTAATTATTATCATTTTTTTGGCTCCACTGGATCGCCTAGGATATGCATCAAGCGGTTAGCCCATCCAAATAAAGCTGTGGATAAGATGAGATCTAAAACCTCATCTTGTTTCAGCCCAGCCTCTTCCAGAACAATCAAATCTTCGTTACCAACATCAGGCGGACAACTAGATAACTTGAGTGAAAACTGAAAAATTGCCGAGTCGCGATCTGCTAACTTAGCATTTTCTCCATCCGCGAGAATACTATCCGTTACAGATGTATCTTTTTCTAGTTGTGCGTGCCGGCTCATATGAACAGCATTGCAGTATATGCAGCTATTAAGCACAGAGGCAGCTATCGCACCTAGCTCTCGCTCCGAACGTTTCAATCCACCCTTATCATACATGATAGCGTTAAATAGCGGTGATCTAACTTTTAGCGACTCAACGTCGTGAGCAAGCGTTAGAACGTAGTCCGATACCTTTGTGTTAGATGGCGTAACCTTAAGAGCATCGAGCTGTGCCTCGGTAGCCTCATCCAAACTCACAGGCTTAACTCGGGGTTTCCAATCGGGCACCTCCCGAGTAAACGTTTTAATTAATTCACTCAACTTTCAAATCCTTTAAAAAGTCGGAGCCCTGCTATTAGACGAATTTGATAGGCCATAAAGCTATTCAGTTCCGCAAGACGAACTATGTCCGGGTCTTTCACACCCGCTTTTTGCAACGTTTTAATATCTTTCTCGGTTACGTCGCGCGGTCGAGTTGCGACTTTATCGATAAAATTAAGGACATGCCCCAAATCAAAATCGTGGCCAGTATTGCCTGGATCTATCAAAGCTCTGTAAGTCCCTGCATTAAAAGAATAATGATCAGCCGTGATTTGATCATTATTAAGAAGGCAAATACGAGCTGCTAAAGCATGTCGAAGTTCGTGATTGTATGCCCCGTAGTCCTTTGGACAAAGGACCGCTTCCTGCGCCTTTTGGGTTAAATTGAAAATGTTTTCCCGCTTTTGAAGACAAGAGTTATCTGACAAATAGTCGTCAATTCCAGCCGCTTTGAGCGTCGTTGTCTCTATAATGTCCAAGTTCTTACTCCATAAAAACTTTTAATAATTCTTTAAAAAATTTGGACGACGCTTCTCTAAAAAGGCCGCAACTGCTTCCTTATGGTCCGGGTTCAATGTACTCTGGATTAGCCGTTCAGCCTCTCCGTCAAGGCTTTGGTCGAAATTATTCACGAGCGCTTCTTCTAAATTTTCCTTCATAAAACTCAGCGCTTCGCGAGGTCCAGACGCTAACGTAAATGCCATCTCAAATGCGTGCTCTTGTAAAGAAGCATCAGCTACAACTCGACTAAAGATACCGATCTTTTCGCATCTTTCTGCACTAATTCGATCACCAGTAAACATTAGTTCACGTGCCCGCGCCGTGCCCACAGCTCGGGTGAGAAGCGCTGCAATACCATAATCTCCGCTTAACCCGACGTGAACGTAACCTGTCGTTACGAAGGCCGAGGTTGCTGCTATCCTGATATCGCAAGCTAACGCTATCGCCAATCCAGCACCAGCAGCAGCTCCAGGAAGTGCGGCAATTGTCGGCTTCCTTAATGCAACTAGCGCTCCTGTTAGAGTTTTTTGACGTAATCTGAGATCTTCAACGCGATCCTTTGTTGACTGACTTTGGGGTTCTCCTTTACCCATTCCCTTTATGTCACCGCCAGAACAGAATGCTGACCCCGCTCCTGTAATTAAAAGCGCGCCAACTTCTCTGTCCTCTCCCATTTGAGCAATCATTCGTCTTAGTGCAGGCGTCAACTCTGTTGAAAGTGCATTTCTCGCCTCCGGCCTATTCAATATGATAGTCGCCACACCATTTTCTTTTTCAACAAGTAATTGATCAGTTCCGGTATCTATCTTTTCCACTTAATTACCAAATCAACTTCAGGGTGTCGTTTCAACGAAACTTGACCGCTCGCTGTGCGCATTGAAATAGGCGCTAACATTCGCTGCACTTTCAACAGCGTCCTTCCCTTCCGGGTAACGCTGGACAGAATTCAATATTGGCAAAAGGAAACAATCAGCCATAGAAAAGGAATCACTTCCGTAAAAGCCTGACTTAACAGCCTCATCCAAAATACCAAACACCTTCGGGAAGCCCTTTACAGCCTTATCAATCTCATCGCGGATGACATTACCGTCTTTATCTTTATTGAACATATGTTGTACGACATACTGCCGGAGAAAAAGACGGTCGACTGTGGTCTGGGCGAAGGAGGACCATTGTACAATTTTGGCTGCTTTGGAAGGTTCGTCTGGGACCATTTTCGGACCATCAAAAACCTCATCTATATATCTAGCAATAGCCATGGATTCAAAAAGTTCTAACCCCTCATGACGCATTGCTGGAATTTGTCCCATTGGATGGAGCGTTTTAATAACATCTGAGTGAGGCAGTTCGGGCGTGTGTTCGTGCTGCACTCCTTTTTCGAGTGCCACCATTCTAACAGCGCGAACGAAATTGGATCTTGGGTGTCCTATTATTTCAAGGGGCATAATGACTTCCTTTTTTGCGTTTTCAAGCGTGCCGACTACCAACACATTTAATTTACAATCATTACTAAATTTTCAATGCTTCGTTTTCAAGATTACATAGCAGGTAGGCAAAGATAAGTCAGCTCACTTTAAATGCAATGCAAATATGCCCATCTTGGTCAATTTCAATATTTAGCACACTTAAGATCCTGCCATTATTATCTTTTGTGCATAGTACAGTTAAGAAAATTTAGCCCAATTTCTGAAAAGGTCTCTTTTTTATGAGTAAAAGTCGAATTCTTTGGGGCGTTGGTACATCAAGAACAATTCGCGCTCACTGGGCTTTGATTGAGCTCAAGTTGTCATACAAAACGGAAATAATAAGAACGAGAACTCCTGATACGGAAACCGCAGCCTTTAAGTCAGTCAATCCGAGACAGAAAATACCTGTACTACAAGATGGTACATTAACTATGGGCGAAAGCGCCGCAATAGTTACCTATTTGGCAGAAACTTACAGCACTGAACAGGTCAGTCTTATTCCTGATAATCCAAAAGCCCGAGCAAAATATTTCGAATGGATGTCATTCATCTGTATGGAGCTAGATGCCACCAGTCTTTATGTCTTGAGACGGCATTGGTCGCTTCCAGAAATTTATGGTGACTCGCCTGTAGCAAACAAAGCTTCAGAGGATTATTTTAATCGTATGATTACTGCGGCAGACAAATTAAAAAATCCAAAACAAAAATATTTACTCGAAACAGGTTTCAGCGGTGTAGATATTTTGATGACAACAACATTAAAATGGGCATTAGACTACAATCAGAAAATACCAATTAACTTTATGGAATATTTGGACCATATGGGTAATAGACCTGGGTATATCGCAGCACTAGAAGCGAATAAAATGCCATGACAGGGCCACTTTCTGGTGTAAGGGTTGTCGAGATAACAAACGTCGTGGCGGGGCCCTCTACCGGCGTACAACTCGCAGATCAGGGCGCGGATGTAATTAAAGTTGAGTCCCCAACTGGAGATATCATTAGGGCCTCGGCCAAATCTGGGCTTCCTCCTATGTTTATTTCCTGCAATCGAGGGAAAAGATCTATTAGTGTTGACTTAAAACAGGATGCGGCTAAGAAAATACTCTGGGCATTAATAGAGAAAGCCGATGTTTTTATCGAAAACATGAGGCCAGGTGCCCTAGATAGGCTTGGTTTTGGAAAAGAAAAACTAAACCAATGCAATCCAAAACTAATTTACCTTTCAATAACTGGCTTCGGCGAAAGCGGTCCTTATGCGTCTAAAAGGGTTTATGATCCATTAATACAAGCCGTCTCCGGATTAGCAGATCTGCAGGGCGAAAGTATAAAACCAAAAATGGTACGAACGGTAATCGCTGATAAAACGACCGCAGCCTATGCAACCCAGGCTATCACCGCAGCACTTTTCCATCGAGAGAAAAGCGGCGAAGGGCAACACATCGATTTGGCAATGCTTGATACAATGGTAAACTTTTTATGGCCGGAAGGTATGTCACCCTACACAATTGTTGAGGAAGGTGGTGTCCTGCCACCGCCGTCCCATGATAGAATTTTCAAAACTTTAGACGGGCACATAACAGCAGGCGCTGTTTCGGATTCGGAATGGAATGGAATGTGCATCGCTATGGACCGAGAAGATTTAATTAAGGACCCGCGTTTTGCCACTCAAAAACTTAGAACAGACAATAAAGATCAACGCTATCGATTAATGGCGGAGATTTTCGAAACTAGAACTAGTTCAGAGTGGGTTAAAGCTTTGGACGCAAATGATGTTCCGGCCGCGCCAGTCTTAAAACGCTCGGATATGCTTGAAAATGAGCAAATCATCCACAACGACATTATTAATGAACTAGACCAACCAGGAGTTGGCATCATAAGGCAACCAAGGCCTGCTGCTCAATTTTCTAAAACACCAGGCGCTTTGCCAAAACCTGCGCCAAGACTCGGGCAACACAGCATTGAGATTTTATCCGAGTTGGCATTTTCAGAAGATGAAATCAACGCCTTAATAAATTCACAAATTATTTTTCAACATTCAAGCGAAGATGATTGATATTGGTGTAAGAATGATACTTCCCTTAGAACCAAAATTAAAAGTAGGAATACAAACCATCCACAGAGAGCCAGACAACCAAACTGGCCCATGGCAGCCTCAGATAGATGAACTAGTAGATTTCGTTACACTGATTGATAAGACTGGCTTTGATTCTATTTGGGTTGGAGATCATTTATCAATGCCTCTGCCATTTTTCGACCCTTTCCAAATGCTTGCTCAAGCCGCCGTCGTCAGCAGGCGACTTTTGTTAGGTACTGGGGTCTACCTTCTGCCTCTGCGTCATCCTGGCCCAGTAGCCAAACAAGTTGCTACATTGGATCATTTATCTGAAGGAAGATTTCTATTTGGAGTTGGTATTGGCGGAGAGTTTCCCAAGGAGTACGAAGTTGCAGGAGTTCCTATTAGCCAGCGCGGGGCGAGATTATCAGAGAGTATTGAAGTTGTGCGTGAATTGTGGAAAGGAAAACCTGCTTCATATGATGGAAACTTTTTTAAATTCTCAGATGTGCTTATGACACCACCCCCAAGGCAGAATGGAGGCCCACCTATTTGGTGCGGAGGTCGCAAGGATCCCGCCTTCAGGAGAATGGGAAGGCTTGCCGACGGGTATGTTTCTTATGTAGTAACACCTACGATGTATTCTGAGGCACTAACAAAAATTGCTGATGAGGCCGATACCTGCAAACGCACTATAAATTTATTTGGAACTGGGCATTTAATTTTCACACGTGTAGACGACTCGTATGAACTGGCACTTGAAGAGGCGACAAACTCACTTTCTAAAAGATACAATATGGATTTTCGAAAGGCCGCTGAGCGTTATGCCGCGCTCGGATCGGCAAACGACGTTGCTGAAAAAATCAAAGAATTTTATGACGTTGGTGTTAGGCATATCATTGTTGACCTTGTGGGGCCATATGAGCGACGCTTAGAGCAAGTAGAGCGTTTTGGCAGCGAGGTACTACCCCTGCTTGAAAAACTCAGATAACTCTCTCCAGCTTCTGGAGCGTTCTAATATGGTCTGGTCTTGGCGCATCTCCATGGCTATTAGACCAGTTTGTATAAGATACCTCCCCGACATATATATCACCTCGTGAGTCGACTGCAAGACCATGTGGCGCCATAAACTTTCCAATTTCCAGACCAGGACCATCTTCACCACCCAAACGAGCGAGCAGTTTCCCTTCATTTGACAGAATACTCAGTCTTGGACCTAAATTTTTGTAATGGCGGTTAACAGCCATGCCTGGACCAAGTTCACCAATAAAGCAGTTAGGGCACTTTCCTCTAGGCATAAAAAGTCCGCAAGGCCTATGTAGATTATGCCACTGAGTTTCAAAATTACCATCTGTATCGAATACCTGCACCCTATGATTTTCGCGGTCAGCAACGTAAATCCAACCATCATCATCAGCTACTATGTTGTGGACAAGGTTAAATTGACCCGGGTTAGAACCTGGTTCACCCCAAGTTTTAATTAACTTTCCATCTGGCGAATATTTATGAATGCATGCATTACCATAACCATCCGAGACAAATATATGATTATCTGGAGAGAGTGCTGTATGCGTACAGCGATGAAAAGGTTCCCCGCTCATGAAGGGAGTAGGTTCCCCTGGAACACCTATTTCTAGGATGACTTTGCCATCGGGTGTAATTTTTCTTACTGTATGGTCGCCGTCATCCGTGCAGTACAACATATCATCAGGTCCAATATGCAAGCCATGAGCACGGGTAAATAATCCCTTTCCCCACTCTCTTAAAAAATTTCCATTTCTATCGAATACGACCATAGGATGCTCCCCTCGGTTAAAAACAAAGATTTGGTCTTTGCTATCGACCGCAACAGCGGCAACATCCATAAAAGTCCAGTTATCAGGTAGCTTTGCCCACCCATCAACCACCCGATATCGGTATTCGCCACTCCCGAGAATTACTGACAACTTTGCCTCCACCTTCTTGCGAATAATATTTGCATTTATAAAAATCTTTTAAGATAGGAGATTTTAAGTCCTTGATAATAGACACACGCTACTTTATTGTCCTTTTACTTTATTAAAATATCGTCCATTTGTTTTAGTTAGATTTCTAGGAGTTGGCTTGTGGAAATGTCACCTAACCATGTAGCGACAGATGCTCGCTCGAATGAATTCACGGCCGTTGTTCTCGGTTTACTTTTGAGCGCTTTCCTTATATTGGGCGTTGGTTTTGTCGACTCCAGCACTATTCATAACGCTGCTCATGACACAAGGCACTCAGTCTCCTTTCCCTGCCATTGAATTTAATCATGATCCGACGTCTTTTTTCGAGTGCGATACTCGCTGGTATTTTGGCTGGGTTAGCAGTCTCGTTGTTATATCAGTTCACTACGGTGCCGTTGATCATGAAAGCAGAAGAATTCGAAAACAAACAATCGGCTGATGCACGTTATGCAACCGGCACTGATAAGTTTGTCGTTCACCTGGTTCACAACAGCGACCCAAAATCAAATCACTCGGAATGGGAACCGGCAAGCTTTGTTGAAAGAATAGTTTACACAAGTCTTACAACCACAATATCTGGAGTTGGCTTCGCACTTCTAATTGTGTCAGCTTTGGTAATAAGAGGATCCTCCGGTGGATTCCGCATTGGAGTTTTATGGGGTATAGGCGGCTTTGCAGCTTTTATACTCGCGCCGGCGGTCGGATTACCGCCAGAATTGCCTGGTATGATGAAGGCAGAATTGATTGGACGGCAACTTTGGTGGTTAGGCACAGCAATAGTGACAGCCACTGGCTTATGGATACTAGTTTTTTACAAAAATCCATCTCTGTATGTACTGGCATTTATTCTTTTGTTGGCTCCCCACGTTTTAGGCGCGCCAATACAGCATTCTATTCAAAGCAGTATTATTCCCGCAGAGCTCGCAGCGAAATTCTCAACCGTCTCAATAGGCGTAAATTTCATATTCTGGCTAATGTTAGGCGGACTCTCGGCTCATTTTTTCAAAAAGTTCCAACCAAAAATGGCCTAAAACCATCCCTTTATGGACTTATAATTGTTTTGCGCTTGTGCTTAGCGACTGGATCCGTTTAGCTAAGTCTTGAAGTCTTAAAAATTAGTGTCCAACATTAGGATAATTACGATGTCGCAAAAAATAGCAGTGGTCGGCGCTGGCTTTATAGGTAGATCTTGGGCAATGGTATTTTCCAAGGCAGGTCATCACGTTAGTTTATATGATATAGACCCAGCTGCACTTTCAGAAGCGATGAACCTTTTAGAAATAAATATTGCAGATCTGGAAAGTAATGGGTTAATCAGTTCGAAAGATGATTTGTTAGGCCGTATTCAACCTTATAAAACACTCGAAGGCGCTGTTGAAGAGGCCGACTGGGTGCAGGAAAATGCTCTTGAAGACGTTCAGATAAAGAGGGAACTATTCAGCCGAATGGATGAACTCTTACCAGAGACAACAATCTTGGCAAGTTCAACCTCAGCTATTCCTTGTAGCGATATTTCAAACGGCATGAAGGGCGCTGGAAGGATAATTGTCGCTCATCCTGCAAACCCACCTTATTTATTACCAATAGTAGAGTTATCTGGGGCCCCGGAAACGAAAGATGAGACCATTTTTAGGGCAAAAGAATTGCTTGAAGCAGCTGATATGGAGGTTATTACCATCAACAAAGAAATCAAAGGATTTGTGTTGAATCGACTACAAGTAGCTCTGCTTAACGAGGCTTTTAAATTAGTTGAAGATGGAATCGTTTCGGGTGCTGACCTCGACAAGACAATAAAACACGGTCTTGGGCTACGCTGGTCTATTATGGGACCAATGGAAACAATAGATCTAAACGCGCCAGGTGGGATACGTGACTACCTAGAAAGGTTTGGACCTGCATTCGATACTATCGCAAAAGAGCAGTCATCAATAAGGCCTTGGGATACAAGTAGATTTATCAAAATGGAAGAAGAGCGACGTAAGGTCATGCCAATCAATGATCTTCGAGAACGAGCACAGTGGAGAGACCGAAGATTAATGGCTTTAACACGGCACAAGGAAGAAAGTGACAGGCATTATGGAAAATAGACCTTGCGGGGAAAGAGTTCAAAGATGCTGAAATTAGGTCTTATGGGTCTGGGAGCTATAGGGGTTGACGTGGAAAAAATGGTTACCCAAGAGTGCAAGGGTGAAATAGAGATACCAGCTATATTGGTGAAGAATCCTAGAGCAGACCGATCGCTTAATAAATCGATTATCACCACAGATTTTGACGAGTTCATCACAACAAAACCGGATGTAATTTTAGAGGTTGCTGGGCACCAGACGATACAAAAGTATGCCGTGGAAATATTGCGCTCTGGAGTTGACCTTCTTGTGACATCCGTCGGCGCATTCACCGATGACAAGCTTTATGATGACTGCATAACCTCTGCCCAGGAAAATGGTGCGAGACTCATTCTTCCCTCCGCAGGAATCGGCTCACTTGACACTCTTTCTGCGGCCGCCGTAGGCGGTTTAACATCGGTTCATATGATAGTTCGCAAAGATCCTTCGGCTTGGTATGGAACTCATGCGGAAAAACTATTCGATCTATCCAGCTTGGCAGCTCCAACCGTTATATTTGAAGGGACACCCAGGGAAGGAGCTGCTCTTTATCCTCAGAATGTAAATATATCTGCTGCTGTGGCGCTCGCTGGCTTAGGTTTAGATAAAACAAAATTGACTATAATTGCAGATACTGAGATTGATACTCATGTATGCGAAATACAGGCAACAGGAGCATTTGGCAGTTACGAGTTTCGGGAAAATTTGACGGTTGCTGAAACTAATAGAAAGACCGGGAAGATAGTCGGAATGGCTGTCATGAAAACAATTAAACAAATGGTTAGCCCTGTCGTTGTTGGAGTATGATTCCATTAACTTTTGAGAAATTTAACAACACCATTCTGATTCTCAAACTTGTCACACGTCTACAACTTGACTGAAAAGCTGTCCGTCATAAAAATCAATACAAATCGGGGAGAGGAACATGAATGACTCACTAGACTTAGGGTTGAAGGAAAAAGTAGCGATTATTGCCGGGGCGGGAGCGAAAGGAGACGGCATTGGAAATGGCAGAGCTGCCGCTATTTTATTAGCTGAAGCAGGTGCTAAAGTGGTCGTTGCAGACAAGGATCAAGAACTTGCAGATAGAACGGTCCAAATGATAAGCGAACGAAAAGGTAACGCGGTAAGCGTTGCTGCTGACCTTACAAAAGCTAACGATTGCGAAAAAGTTGTGGAATATGCCTTGAAGCATTATGGCCGCCTCGATGTCTTGGACAACAATATTGGAATTGCTAGTAACTTATCGGTGGTAGAGGAATCGGAGGAATATTGGGAAAGAGTGATGGAAATAAATCTCAAGCCAATGTTTCTAATGTCAAAATATGCCATCCCAGCAATGATCTCCTCCGGCGATGGTGGTTCAATTGTCAACATTTCATCTATATCCGCCACGCGGCCAAAGGGATTAACCGCCTACTCAACTTCAAAAGGAGCGGTTCTCTCTCTCACTCAAGCGATGGCCGTTGACCATGGTGGTGAGGGCATAAGAGTTAACTGCATACTACCTGGACCAGTATATACCCCGATGGTTTATGCCTCCTCCAGTTATCTCAACCAAGAAGGAATGTCATCGGAGCAACGGAGCCAAAGACAAAACGCTTCACTTCTACAAATAGAGGGAGAGGGCTGGGATATTGGTAAAGCTGTTGTTTATTTATCTTCAAATTGGGCTCGATATATAACAGGTCACCTTATGGTTGTTGACGGTGGATGCTCATTGTCGGCAAGAGCTCGTGGTTGAACAACTGTGAAAGGAGTTGTAGATGGCAAGGTTACCTTATTTAGACATCGATGATCTTGAAGAGAAAGACCATGATTTACTAAAGCGGCCCATTAATCTTTTCAGGCAACTAGTAAATAGCACTGGGGGAGCTAGAGCGTTTGGTACTTTAGGGCATTACATTCGCTACAAAAGTACCTTGGATCCAAGAATACGGGAAATGGCGATTATTCAAGTAGGTTTTTTAACGAAAAGTGAGTACGAGTACACACATCATATAAAGTTGGGAACGGAACAATTTGGCGTCTCTGAAAAAGACATAAGGGCGATAACGAATGAGACGACGGGCATTGAAACAAGCCTAACAGAATTCGAAAGGGCTGTTCTAGCTTCAGCAAGAGAGATGGTAACCGATCTGAAAATTTCAAATCATAACTTCGAGATCCTTCAGAACAATTTAAGCCATGAACATCTTATTGATCTGGTTCTAACAATTGCTTTTTAT
>CACHDV010000017.1 GCA_902578675.1 uncultured Alphaproteobacteria bacterium | reverse complement strand
GAATTAAATGCATTCAAAAATTTTGTAACTATTTCTCCACCGGCATCTTCTTGAAGGAAGTGGCCAGCATGTTCGATTTCTGCGAAAGTAGCCCTTGGTATCAATCGTGCCCAGGACCGACCCCAACTTGGTAAAAAAATGGGATCATTCGCACCAAATATAAAATGAACGGGTTTTTGCCATGTTTTTAATATTTCGAAAGTCTTTTGCTGTTCTTCTGCCGCGCCCTCTTTTGGTTGCGCGTAAGGTATAAGCCATGGGAAGCGAAGTGCTCCAGCTTTCGATTTCTGATTGCCTATAAAGGGTGCCTCGTAAGCAGTTTCTATGAGATCAGCGTCTTCTGGAGTTCTTGCAAGTGCCTTTCGAACTATTGCACCGCAAGGTAAATTATAACCAGTCCAACCAAGCCAGTGCCTATTAGTAGCAGCTTCTCTCCAAGCTAAAATTCCGGGTGAATACTCAAACTCTTTATGGTGTAACCATGTGTTTAGTATTACAAGATTACTAAAACGCTCCGGATTCCTCACAGCGTTTACAAGGCCAATTGGCCCGCCCCAATCTTGGACAAATAATGTTATGTCTGACAGCTCCAATTTTTCGATGAAGACAGCTAATCGATTGATGTGCGAAGCAGCTGTATACCAGTCTGGCTGGAGTACTTTATCACTTTTCCCGAAACCAATATGATCTGGCGCTATGCATCGAAACCCTGCCTTGACTAGTGGGGGAATCATTTTTCTGTATAGGTAGCTCCAGGTAGGCTCACCATGTAAAAGTAATGCTACAGGGCTGTCTTTCGGACCTTCATCAATAAAATGAGTTCGAAGGCCATCAAATTCAATGTAATGGGGTGAATAGGGAAAGTCGGTAACTGCCTTGAAGGAACTGTCTGGGCTTCTAAAAATTTCCATTATTTATGCCCAACTGGTGGTAATAGAAAAAATACGCCACAACTTGCAAGTTATTAGTTCTCATACACCCGCATTAGTTTTCCAAACTTTTGCTCAAATATGTCGTTTGGTTTCAGTCCTTCTGCATCTGCAGAAAATTCGGGTTTTATTCTATTAACAAAATACATAGCAAGAGATCCCTTTTTTCCTGAATCTATTTCTCCTCTAGATTCAGTTTCAAATATCTCATTTATTTGTTGGAAAGTGGTTTGCGAGACATTGATTCGTCCCGGCTCTCCTTTTTGTTCCATAAGAGCAGCAATATTGACGGCATCTCCCCAGATGTCATAGGTAAATTTTTTCTCGCCCACCACACCGGATATTACAGGTCCTGAGTGTATGCCAATTCTCATATCCCACCTTGGCATGCGTAATTTTTCTCGCTGTTTATTCATTTTCGCCATATGATTCTGAATATCGAGTGCAGCAAAACAAGTTGCAATTGCATGCCCTCGACACTCGCTTGGTAATCCCGCTGCACACATATAGGCGTCGCCTATTGTTTTAAGTTTCTCTACATTATGCCTCGCAACAATATTGTCGAAAGTTACAAAGTATTGGTGCAATAGCTCTATTAGCGCTTTGGGTTGCATTTGTTCGGCTAACTTTGTGAACCCAGAAAAATCACTGAACATTATACTAGCGGAATTGTAAAAGCGTGGCTCAACCCCACCGTTATCCTTCAGTTCTGCAGCTATTCTCTTTGGCAGGATGTTGAGAAGCATTTCCTCGGTTCTCGCTTTTTCAGCTGCGAGTTCTTCGTGCATTTGGTCTCTGCTTTTAATTGCGTTATCCATTTCGATTACGGTACGTCTAAGCTCGAGTTGGGTAACAACCTGGTGTGACAATCGACGCATAGCCTCTTGCTGATTTAGCGTAATTTCCTTTTTTTCGAAATCGACGGTGCAAATTGTGCCAATAGCTTGGCCCGCTGGTGTGATGAGGGGCATCCCAGCATAAAAACGAATATTAGGTGCAGACTTGACTATCTCTAGATCAGAGAATCTGGCATCTTCGGAAAGGTCTGGAACTAAAAGAAGATCGTTTTGACAAATTGTTGTTGAGCATACGCTTGCATCACGAGGCATCTCCACCAGATCTTCGGGAAGTCCATACTTTGATTTGAACCATTGTCGGTCTTCATCCATGAACTGGATGAAGGAGACTGGGCATTGCAGAATCTCACTCGCTAATTCCGTAATCTCGTCAAAAATGATTTCTGGGGAAGTATCCATTATATTATATTCATGAAGATTCTTTAGGCGTGCGTCCTCGTCTGGAGGTATAGATTTATCATTCGTCATAAAGTTACTCTGGCTGGTAGAACTCATTTGTTTTGTGTAAATTAGGAGCGTTGTCCCTTCAAACCAGTATTGTTTAGCATTTTTTTCAAATTCAATGTTAAATTTTTGTGAATTCTCGAAGGGAAATTTCTAGCGCGGATTGTGATCAATAAATTCAGCGTCATAATGTAGTTTAAAAGCTTATCAATGGGCTCATTTATGGATGAAGATAAAATAGATCTGGCAGCTCACTTTATCGCGCGAGGTCGCCTGGAACCCAGTCTAATCCCACGACCGCCAGACGATTTGATCCCTCAAAATGTGCTTGATGGTTATGCTGTCCAAGCTGAGGTAAATAGAGTACTCAGAATAGCTAAGCTCGGGTCTCTTGTTGGTCACAAAATAGGGTGTACTACCAATGTAATGCAAAAGTTCTTGGAGATAGACCATCCATGTGCGGGCGAAATATTCGATTCAACAGTTTATTCGAATGAAACAGAATTATCGCTGTCCAAATTTAGTAATGTTGGTGTGGAATGCGAAATAGCTGTCCGTATAGGAAGCGACATGCTGGGCTTAAAAGGCCCATTCACACATGAGAGTGTTAGACGTTCTGTCAATGCCATCATGGCTGGTATAGAGCTGGTTGATGATCGTTATGAGGATTATAAACAATTGAATGCGCCGACCTTAATAGCGGATAATTTTTTCAATGTTGGGGTTGTATTAGGCGAGGAGCTTAAGAGCTGGCAAAATTTAAATTTGCAATCTATTTCGGGTATTCTAAAGCTTGATGGCATTGAAATTTCAAGGGGACACGGCGCAGATATTTTGGGAAATCCCTTTGAAGCGTTGGCGTGGATTGCCAACCATCGTGCTAAATTAGGGGTACCAATTTTAGCTGGTTCTTTTGTTATGTTAGGAAGTGTCGTCCAGACCGTTTTTATAGAAAAGCCGTGCCGAATAGATATTGAATTTAACGGTTTAGCACCGGTAGGTGTCATTTTCACTAAGAGCTAGTTACTCGAACTAAAAAGACTGTTCGATTGTTGAGCACTGGTAAGTTGTACATAATAGGTTGGTCTAAAGCGATATCCATTTTGTCGTTTGTTTTGGTCCGCTATCAATAGCGACGTCCGTTTTAGACGACCCTAATTGAGTAAATTTTATTATGGCTGTTAATTCAGTATAGGAAAATTTGCGCCACCCTCGATGATCTCTTTTAGGTTCCGGTATAGATCCATTCCGCAACCAACGTAGTAGGGTGTCCCTATGAACTTTAGCTTTTGCTGCGACCTCCTTGGTTGATAGCGATCCAGAGTCAAGCGCTGTGACAGATGTCGGCTGCATCTCGTTTCCACTCAATCCGAGTGCTCTTCGAATATTTACAAAAGGATCATTTGTGATGCCGATATATTCTGCTTGGCTAAATACTTGCTTTGCCTTTTCTAAGTTATCTGAGTCAATTAACAAATTAAGGTAGCTTAGCCAAAATTGTTTTACCTTTGGATTAGCAGCGATTGATCGACTGAAATAGTTGCGAGCTTTCTGTTTATCGCCTTCGTTAAGAACTAAGACCCCTAGATTATGCAAAGCATCAGGGTGGGACGGAAAATTAAGTAATATGTCTAAGTAAATCTGTTCGGCGTCTGAGATGCGCCCGTTTTTTTGAGCATCAATGGCAATATTTAGGGCTTCTGAAGCTGCAACTTTCAAGAACTATGGCTAACCTTATTCGTTAAATTCCAAAATTTGAGATATGAGATTTAGAGTATCTGAGTTGTTTATGACCTACAAGCAACTATATGTAAATAATTGTAAACTATATGCAACTATAGGTATAAATACCAAGAAACTTGTTTTTGATCAAGCTGCATTTACAAAATTATATTACGAACTACTTATTTTATAGCGACCGCACATATTAACTAATCTTTGCTTAAGTCTATAGGTGATGAGGATTTGGATGAAAAAACAAATTCATAAAGAAACAAAGAATGGGGCATATTTCGTGAGGGAACCTGAAGTAGCCTTTACTAAAATTTTAACAAGTGAGTTAGATATAAAGCATATTTTCAATGAATCACCAGATGTGGCTAGGCGCAGATTAAAATATAAAATTGATAGAGGTGAATATAATTATTTTGATGCTGTTTACGCAAGAAAGGTTTGGGATCACTTCATGTCAGCGGAAAGGTTTGTTCCGCCAGAGATTGTTGAAAGGTGGCATAGAGACGTGCTGTCTAACCTCTTAAAAAAAATAAAAGAGCATTTTGTGGAAAAGTTCCAAGTTGAAAGCCTTTTTCAAGACTTATCAGATGAAGATAGAATTTTATATTCGGAAGAAATATGTGATTATCTATCCAAGGATGTCATAAAGAGAGCAGCCAGTGAGCCGTTGTTGGAATTGCCCAAATTCATCTTAGATGAAATTGATAATATTGAATTTACGTGCGGCTCAAATGATACTTAATAAACAAATAGGTTTAAATTAAAACAATACCGAAAACTCGGCCTTTTAGCTTAACGGTTGGATACTTTTCGTGCTTAGTAGAGGAGATCAATTTCGATTTTATGGCCGTCAAAATTCACCCGTATCTTTAGACTAGTTTGAATGGAAATCCCTACGATAATGGCGCACCCGAGAGGATTCGAACCTCTGACCTCTGCCTTCGGAGGGCAGCGCTCTATCCAGCTGAGCTACGAGTGCAAAAGGCGGCTGATAGCTGTACTTAATTGTGATAGCAATTAGGTATCCTTGTTTTAACAATAAAGTTTATCCTATCCAAGGATTTTTAAGTTTGTGCTTTAGGTCTAATCCATTTTGTAAGCATTGTTTTTATCGTAAATTGCACCACTTCGCCCACAAACACCCTAGACACTGACTTTCCCCCTCAAAATTCATGTAGTAGAGTTTGGAAGTCACACTTAAAATATAAAGTAAGGTTAAAAGTAGAAGTTTCGAATCTTTATACTAGATGATCTTGAGCGAGAAATTCTGTTATTTCGCTTTTGGAAGTGAACAGGACTTTATTTGACGGTTGATTTATTAGTGGATAAAAGACTTAATTGCCATCGGCAATTAATAACTGAGGAATAAATAAATGCCGAAACCGGTTGAGATATTGGAAACGGATTCAAAAACTGTTGCATGTGATGGAGGTGGTGGACCGCTTGGTCATCCAAGGGTCTTCTTGCAGATAGGACAAGAGAATGAGATAGAGTGTCCGTATTGTGGACGAGTTTATAAATACCGCCGCAGAGTATTGCTCGATACAGCAAGCTAGAACTGTTACATTGCAATACGAATAGGTATATGTATTTTTTGTTTGAACGCTACTGTAGGAGGGATGAAAGTGCTTAAAGGGAGGCGTATTCTCCTTATAGTGACGGGCGGCATTGCAGCATTTAAATCGTTGGAGTTAGTTCGTCAAATTCGCACTGCAGGTGGAGAAGTTAGAGCAATATTGACAAAATCGGCGACCGAGTTTGTTACACCTCTTAGTTTGCAGGCGTTGACTGAGGACAGAGTTTATTCTGATATATTCTCACTAACGGATGAATCTGAAATGGGGCATATTCAGCTGTCTCGTAATTCTGATCTAATTGTAGTTGCTCCTGCGACCGCCAACTTTTTAGCAAAGATGCGCTTAGGAATCTGTGATGATCTAGCTTCAACTGTTGTATTAGCAACGGATAAGCCCGTTGTGGTTGCCCCAGCGATGAATGTTCGGATGTGGGATCACGCGGCAACTCAGGAAAATATAATCACCTTAAAGGATCGGAATATTAAATTTATTGGTCCAAATGAAGGTGAAATGGCGTGCGGAGAGTATGGTTTAGGGCGGATGTCTGAGCCAACCGAAATTGTTAATGCTATCCAATCAATATTACAACCAAATCGTCCTCTTTTAGGCAAAACGGCTTTAGTCACGGCAGGCCCAACACGCGAGCCAATTGATCCTGTTCGCTTTATTGCTAATAGATCTTCTGGTAAGCAAGGGTATTCTATTGCGGAAGCCCTTGCTGCAGCTGGTGCGGAAACGACGTTAATCACGGGGCCAACAAATCTTCCTGTTCCAAGTGGTATGCGAGTTCTAAAGGTTGAGACGGCGGATGAGATGCTGGCTCATTGCATGGAATCACTCCCAGTTGATATAGCGGTTTGTGCAGCTGCGGTGGCGGATTGGAAGGTAGCTAATAAATCCGATCAAAAGATTAAGAAACAAAAAAATATCAACTGTGAGAATTTAAGTCTAAGTCAGAACCCCGATATTTTGAAAACGTTATCTAACGCTGACAACAATAGGCCAGACCTAGTAATTGGTTTTGCGGCCGAGACTGAAGATATTCTTCACAACGGAATACGGAAGCAAAAAGAAAAAAATTGCGACTGGATCTTGGCAAATGATGTTGCGATGGGCACTCAAACCTTTGGAGGAGATAATAACACTATTCACTTTGTTTCAAAAAAAGGGACCGAGGAGTGGCCCGTTATGAAAAAAGAGGATGTGGCGAAATATTTGGCAAAAAAGATAATTGATGAAATAGGTCGCGTCTAAGCTTGAGTAGTACAATTGATATAAAACGACTGCCGCATTCAGAGGGCATACCCTTACCCAAATATCAGACGGACGGCAGTGCGGGCATTGACCTTCCTGCTGCTATTGAGGGCTCTGCCTCAATTTATCCTGGCGCGCGACTTTTAATACCCACTGGTTTTGCTTTCTCTATTCCGCGCACCTACGAGGGACAGGTTCGACCGCGGTCAGGGCTAGCATTAAAATATGGTGTCACGGTTTTAAACTCGCCAGGTACTATCGACTCTGACTATAGAGGTGAAGTTTCGGTTCTTTTAATTAATCAAGGAAGTGAAACGTTTTTCCTTGAAAGAGGTGATAGGATAGCGCAAATGGTTTTCACCAAGATAGAGCAAGTAAAGTTTCAAGAAGTGGAAGCACTAGATGAAAGTGGCCGTGGTTTAGGGGGTTATGGGTCAACCGGGGTGTCTAAAAATTTAGAGGGTACTATGTCGTAATGAAGGAACTTAGCGAGGAGCAGTTTCAGCGTTATGCAAGGCACTTGATACTGGATGAGGTGGGTGAAGAAGGTCAAGATAAGCTTCTTTCGGCTAAGGTTTTATGTGTGGGAGCGGGTGGCCTCGGATCCCCAGTAGCAGTTTACCTAGCTGCTGCTGGTATCGGGACAATTGGGATAATAGATGATGACATCGTTGACCTATCCAACTTGCAGCGCCAGATTATCCATGCGACATCAAAAATTGGCGCGCCAAAGGTTGACTCTGCTCGTGAAACGCTATCCCAGATAAATCCCACTATAAACGTGAGGACATATAAACAGCGTCTCACCGCTGCAAATATTCAAGAAATAATTAGAGAGTATGATCTGATTGTGGATGGCAGTGACAATTTTGAAACGCGATATCTCATTAATGACGCAGCTTATCTAAATGGCAAAATTGTTGTTTCTGGCGCACTTCTTCGTTTCGAAGGACAATTGACTACATTTCGATCAGGCTTGAAAAGCAAACGAGATGAACCGTGTTATCGATGCCTTTTTCCAAACGCTCCATCGGCAAATAGCAGTAATAGATGTGAGGATGTTGGGATACTTGGTTCTGTTGCAGGCGTTATAGGTACACTTCAGGCAACCGAGGTTTTAAAGGAAATCATTGGTTTGGGTGAGACTATGTCGGGGAAGTTATTAATTTTTGATGCTATGAATATGCAGTTTAGAAAAATACGATTTAAAAGACGTCTGGATTGCGTATTATGTGGTGATGCTTCTAGCATTAAAGATATAACCTAAGTAAAAAAGAGATTTTCCATATGCACTATGCAATAACAAAATGCTTCCTGTGTATTTTACTTATTGCTATGCCTGTAATAGCGAAGGCGGATTTGGGTAAAGAAACTGGACTGCGTGTTCCCCGTTTTGTTTCAATGAATTCCTCAAAAGTGAATGTGCGGGCGGGGCCAGGTACGCGGTATCCAATAAAATGGGTTTTTCAAAGAAAAACGTTTCCGGTTCAAATTATAGCTGAGTCTGATACATGGCGAAAAATTAGAGATTTTGAAGGAATAGAAGGGTGGGTTCATCAGCGTATGCTCTCTGGGCGCAGGCGTGCAGTAGTCACTGGTGCGATACAACAATTAAAGAGAGAGCCCCAAGAGACAGCAAAAACTATAGCATTGTTGGAACCTGGTGTCATTCTGCGCCTTGAAAAATGTTCTGGTGCGTGGTGTCTGGTCGAAGGTGGGTCATACGAAGGTTGGATTGGACGACAAAGCATATGGGGTGTGGATGCCAACGACTAAATGTCTACATCTTTATATAACTCTCGTTTAATTAAATAAAATCTTTCAGCAAAGCCTCTCTTGTCTTACCTTGGATTTTCGCACTATGTCCATATTCAGGATGCTCAATAGATAAGGTAATTGACGTGTCTGTTTGTTTTATCAAATCAAGCTGACGGGAAGAAAGTTTGAAGTGTAAGAATTGAACAGAAGAGGCTTTGCCTTGTGCGCTCGTTCTATCAACATCAGTCTCAGCGTCAGCCTTGATTTTATCTTGGCCGACTTCCAGAAAGCACATTTCTTCTACACCGCCTAATTTCATTAACAAGTCCTTCCGTCGGGCAGGGTCGTCTATCTCAAACATTAAAGTAGCTACTAGCTCGTCTCCCTGGGGAATCAGTGGGTTATAGGCTTCGAGTTCGTCATTTACCTGTTCGTCTCCCCCTTTTTCTATAAAGAGCATTTCGTGTATCTGCCACCACATTGTGTCATAGCTTTCAAAGTAGAAAGTAGCGTCTGGGCCAACAGGGACTCTCCTATGCTTCTTAATCTCGGTTATTTCTGCTCTTTTTGTTTTCCGTATGGCTGCAAAGCTATCGAGGTCTAGCACATCTTTTTTTTCAATTTTTCGTGAGTTCATTGATAATAACCCTTATTAGGTAAACAGAATGAATGTTATAAATTATACGCCTTGGCTAGTATCTCTATTGGATGGTTTGCACTCTTTGGTCTTTTATCTGAACCGCCAAGGAAATCTATACCTTGGAGGATATGTTCGCCGGCCAGAGGGCATCCAGATACGACATATTTGGGGTTCACTTTTGAAGCTTGTCTAGCTGCTGGTTTTCCAACTTTAATTGCTGTCTTAAAGTTATCTTTCATCATTCCCCATGATCCACCATGTCCGGAGCATCTTTCTATAACGTTTAAGGATAAATCAGGAATAAAGTTAAGCATTTCAGCTGATTTTTGACCAAAGTTTTGTGCCCGACTGTGACAAGCTTGATGAAGAGCGACGTTACCATCAAGCGGTTTGAGGCCTGGGGTAAGGCCTTCTTTTTTTGCTATGTCTACAACATACTCGTCAATGTCATATGTCGAGGCGGCCAAGGCTTTGACGTCGGCATCGTCTGGTACGATAAGCGGCCATTCAAATTTAAGCATCAGCGCACACGAGGGTGTCAATGCTATGATATCTCGGCCTTCATCAATAAAGATTTTTAGTTCTGCCGCTACTTTCTTGGCGGCCGCGGCTACTTCTTCAATATTCCCATGTTCCAGCTGCGGCATACCACAACAACTAGGATACGCAACTTGGGTGTCTACACCATTTAAAGCTAAGACGCTTAGGGCAGAGTTTCCAATATCAGGGTTATTATAGTTCACAAAACACGTCGCATAGATTACGGCTTTTCGGCCAAATGCTGGAGCATCTTCGTTAACATCCGGTTTATGCTTTTCCGTCAGACTTACAAACGAATTTTTATAGAATTTTGGCAATGCTGCTTCACGGTGAACCTTAGTTATCATCTCTAACGTTCCTCTTGTAAGCGAATTTGATGTGTCTGAAGCCCAGTTAGCGAGAGGTGAAACAGCTCCCAGCAGTTTACCGTTTCTATCAGTTTTTGTGAGTTCTTTAGTTGTCAAGCCGATTTCACCCTTCTTAAACTCGATTGCCCGATAACGGAGCATTAAGTGGGGGAAATCGAGGTTAAATTCGTGCGGGGGAACATAAGGACATTTTGTAAGAAAACACATGTCACACAGAGTGCATGCATCAACGATGGGTTTGAAATCTGCACTTTCTACGCTGTCAAGTTCGCCCGAATCAGACTCATCGATAAGATCGAAAAGTTTTGGAAAACTATCGCATAGATTGAAGCATCTGCGGCATCCGTGGCATATATCGAAAACTCGTCTTAGCTCTTCATCGAGTTTCTCTTCATCGTAAAACTCTTCTTCTTGCCACAATAAGTTGTGCCGCACAGGCGCATCTAAACTGCCTTCTTTCACAGCTGTTCTCCGAATCAATTTGACTAGTTATTACAAAAAATTAGGCGATTTTTTGGTATCTGTTTGTACCGCTCATTATTGTTACGGTCAGTCGAGTGTATTTATGCCAATGTCGCGTTTTTGGAGCTCGTGGCAAACATTCGATAAAAAAGCTGTCGTAGTTTTCACCCACGGCAGCCTTTTTATTCAATTACCAGACTAATTAAACTATTATTCCATGGAATCGAAAGCCTTTTGGAATCTCCCGGCGTGGCTTTTTTCGGCTTTTGCTAGTGTTTCAAACCAGTCGGCGATTTCATCAAAACCTTCGTCTCGAGCTGTTTTCGCCATTCCTGGATACATGTCCGTGTACTCATGAGTTTCGCCAGCTATAGCAGCCTTCAAGTTATCGCCAGTACTGCCAATAGGTTCACCAGTTGCCGGATCTCCAGTTTCTTCTAAAAACTCTAAGTGGCCATGGGCATGTCCGGTTTCGCCTTCGGCAGTTGACCTAAAGACTGCCGCGACATCGTTGTAGCCCTCTATATCAGCTTTTTGAGCAAAATATAAGTATCTACGATTTGCTTGCGACTCGCCAGCGAAAGCTGCCTTCAAGTTTTCTTCTGTTTTGGAATTTTTCAGATCAGTCATTTTTTAATTTTCCCCTAAAATTTTCAGAACGCTAGAGTTCAGACTTTATAAACATACATCGCTATATAGGAACCAAAAATGACCAAGTCAAGCAGTTTAGAATTATTCTAAAACTAATTTATGCTTCTAGGATCAGCGCCTTTGCTTTTCTCAAGTCTGATAGTTATTTCGACTTGATTTACCTTATATTCGGCAGGAATTATAGGCAAAGAGACAATCTTGCATTCATCATCTGACACGTCTAATAACTCCCCTGTTTCTTCAATGTAGAAATGATGATGTGGCTCTGTATTAGTATCGAAGTATATCTTTCCTGGTTCGACCAGTACCTGTTTAACAATACCTGCCTCTTTAAAGCGATTTAAAGCATTATAAACTGTGGCGAGAGAGATTTTGTATCCTTTGCGTATCGCCTCCGAGTGGAGTTGCTCTGCTGTGACATGCAAGTGGTTATCTTGAAAAAGAATTTTTGTGAGCGCTATTCTTTGTTTTGTCGGTCGTAGAGCGACTTGTTTTAGCAACTCTATCGCTTTAAGGCAATTCAACATAACTTTTCACACCGATATCGGACCGATCTCTTGACCTAGCCTTTGTATAAATTTGCTTCTGCGAAACTATGAAGTAGATATAGAATTATTTAAAGGTATTTCAATTAATTTTTAAGTTATATTTTATTCAGTTTTTTAGATTAAATGCTATAGTGAACTTAGCAGATATATTAGAGTCTAACAGTGTAGCCCTATGACAGCGCAAAATGTAATGCCGCACTGTATGTTAGTTCTCATCGGCAGAGCAGAAGGGATATGGAATAAAGTGAGCTCAGAGCGCAAATTCAGTTTTAACTACGACGACCTCATAGAATGTGCCAAAGGCCGGCTGTTCGGACCAGGTAATGCGAGATTACCTCTCCCACCAATGCTAATGTTTGATAGAATTACCCGAATTTCTGAAGAGGGTGGGGCCAATGGAAAGGGAGAAGTCGAGGCAGAGTTTGATATGAAACCGGATCTATGGTTTTTCAAATGTCACTTTGAGGGTGACCCAGTTATGCCTGGTTGTCTTGGGATGGATGGTCTATGGCAATTATTAGGTTTTACTCTTGGATGGCTGGGCGGCCCTGGTTCTGGCAGGGCAATATCTGTAGGTGAAGTAAAGTTCAGTGGCCAGGTGCTCCCAACGGCAAAACTTCTCAAATTTCAACTTGATTTAAAAAGGGTAATAATGCGTCGATTATTCATGGGAATTGCGGATGGACGGGTCCTGTGTGATGGTGAGACCGTTTTTGAGGCAAAAGATATTAAGGTTGGTTTATTTGCTAATAATCCCAGCATTGAGGCTGCGACTTGATGCGTAGAGTAGTTGTGACTGGGTTGGGGATTGTCTCAAGTCTTGGAAATAACATCGAAGAAGTGACCACTTCATTGAGAAATGGTAATTCTGGAATAACATTCTGTAAAGAATATCAGGAAATGGGTTTTCGGAGTCATATTCATGGCTCAATTAAACTTGACCCTTCCGAGTTCGTAGACAGGAAGGTGCTTCGCTTCATGGGGGATGGCGCAGCATACGCTTATATAGCTATGCAACAAGCTATCAAAGACTCGGGCCTCGAAAAAGACCAAGTCAGTAACGATAAAACGGGCTTAATTATAGGTTCTGGTGGGCCTTCGACTTCTAATATGATGACTGCTTTCGATTTAGCTCGTAATAAAGGGCCAAAGCGAGTTGGCCCCTATATGGTCCCCCGGGTAATGTCTAGTACTGTTTCCGCAACTTTGGCCACTTCCTTCCAGATCAAGGGACTCAGTTATTCAATTAGCTCGGCCTGTTCGACT
The DNA here is from genome assembly GCA_902578675.1 of uncultured Alphaproteobacteria bacterium. GTDB lineage: Bacteria > Pseudomonadota > Alphaproteobacteria > Thalassobaculales > Thalassobaculaceae. The sequence goes on along the minus strand of CACHDV010000017.1, from coordinate 18,529 downwards.
AGTGCACACTGTATAGGTAATGCTTTTGAAACTATTCAACTGGGCAAACAAGATATAATATTTGCTGGCGGAGGTGAGGAACTCCACTGGACACTGTCTGTCTTATTCGATGCAATGGGGGCACTTTCATCTAAATATAACGAGCAACCAACCTCTGCTTCCCGCGCGTATGATGTGGATCGTGATGGATTCGTTATTTCGGGTGGCGGTGGTGTCTTAGTGCTTGAAGAGTTAGAGCATGCTAAAGCTAGAGGAGCTAATATTTACGCCGAATTAGTCGGTTATGGGGCAACTTCGGATGGTGTAGATATGGTTCAGCCTTCGGGCGAAGGCGCTGTTAGGTGCATGAAAATGGCTCTTAGCGGGATCAATGACCCAGTGGATTACATAAATACTCATGGGACGAGTACTCCTATAGGCGATACCAAAGAATTAGAAGCAATCTTAGAAGTTTTTGGAACTGCAGATTTAGTTCCCAATATAAGCTCAACAAAATCGTTAAGTGGCCACTCCCAAGGAGCCGCGGGTGTGCATGAATCTATATACACTCTTATAATGATGAGAAATAGGTTCTTAACAGCTTCGGCAAATATTGAAAGCCTTGATCCTGAAGCTGTTGGATTGCCCATTCTTCGAGATTTGAAAGATGACATTAATATAAATATAGCTTTGTCCAACAGTTTTGGTTTTGGAGGGACAAATGCAGTTTTAGTTTATAAGGCATTAGACGGCTAGAGAAGAATCATTTGGCCTTTGTGTAACCTGGAGCTTAGCAAAAACAATGACCGAAACTGCATCTAAAGGTGGTTTGATGGCAGGTCGACGCGGCCTGATTATGGGAGTTGCCAATGAGCGGTCTATCGCTTGGAGTGTGGCCTCCGCTTTGGCTAGAGAGGGAGCACAATTAGCCTTCACTTACCAAAGTGATGCCATGTCTAAGAGAGTAATTCCTTTAGCAGCTTCAGTTGGATCTGACTTCACGCTGGAATGTGATGTAGCTAATGATGCTGACCTGGATGCAGTGTTTGCTAAAATCAAACAGACTTGGGGTCATTTAGACTTTGTCGTTCACGCTATCGCTTATTCGGATAAGAATGAACTCAAAGGTAGGTATGCCGACACCACTAGACAAAACTTTCTAGAGACAATGGACATATCTTGTTTTTCTTTCACAAATGTTGCTCGCAGGGCAACGGTTCTTATGGGAACTGGAGGAAGTTTAATAACATTAAGTTATTTAGGGTCCGTAAGAACAATTCCAAATTATAATGTTATGGGCGTAGCTAAAGCGGCACTCGAAGCCAGTGTGCGATATTTGGCGGCGGACCTTGGCCCGCGTGGAATAAGGGTAAATGCCCTATCCCCGGGGCCAATGAGAACGTTGGCGGGCTCCGCAATTGCTGATGCAAGGTACGTTTATCGTTACTCGGAAAACAATTCTCCACTCGCGAGAAATATTGAGAATAGAGAGGTAGGTGACGCCGGAATCTTTCTTGCTAGCAATCTATCTAGTGGAGTAACCGGTGAGATTCATTATGTAGATGGTGGAATGCGAATTGTCGGAATACCAAAGCCGGTATCCTAAAAAAAACTCAATAAAAAATTTTTGGTTCGTCGGTTATGAATGTGTTGATATTAAATTCAGTTAAACGTTTGGCTGTATAAATATCATTAACAGTATAGGGTATAATGGGAACATTGAGGCTGAGAATCTTCTCAATAGTTGTTTGATTTTTAAGAAAAGAGATGGCGGGGTGGATCGAGAAACAATCACATTCCAATAAATCTGCAGCGAGATCACCCTGAAAATTATCAACCAGTAAACCTCTTGGCGAATTTTGGGCTAAATTTCTAAGAATACTCAACACTTTAGTGTCAAAGCTAGAAAATAAAAGTTTTTCTTCAAAATCGCGTCCGAATTCATTCACAACTGAGAGAGTATGAATAACAGTGTTACGTATTGGCGTGTCATAGGTCTTAATTTCAAGATTGACCCCAAGATTTAATTTTAGGCATAAGTCAAGAGCGTCAAGCAGTAGCGGTACTTTCTCCCCTTCATATCTTGCATCAAACCAGTGGCCTGCGTCTAAAGAGGTTAGAGATTTTGAATCAATGTTTTTTACTTTGCCTGATCCATTGGTAGTTCTTTCCAGTGTTCTGTCATGAATTACAACTGGTACGTTGTCTTCGGTCAATTGTACGTCTAATTCTACCCAACCGGCACCACACTTTGCCGCTTCATTAATCGCAGCCAAGGTGTTTTCAGGAGCGCTGTTATTAGCCCCTCGGTGAGCAATGAGTCTAGGGAGATTTAAACATTGCTCCATTGTATTATGCTGAAAACTTTTCCAGAGTGAGGTGCGCGCGTAGAGTTTTGTTGCCGTCGTTACTTTATTCTTCAGGCTCGAGATCAGCGCCTGTCTCTTGATCGACGAGCCTCATACTGAGTTTAACTTTACCTCGGTCATCAAACCCTATTACTTTAACCTTAACCTCGTCGTCAACTTTCACAACGTCGGTTGTTTTATTTACCCTACCTGGTAGAAGTTCGCTTATGTGCACTAACCCGTCTCTTGGACCCAAAAAGTTTACAAACGCCCCAAAATCTACTGTTTTAACAACTTTTCCAGTGTAGATCACACCAAGTTCTGGTTCAGCCACAATCGATTTTACCCAATCGATGGCGGCCTGACCTGCTTCATTGTCGACGGCTGCAACCTTGATGGTTCCATCATCATCAATGTCTATTTTAGCGCCAGTAGACTCACAAATTTCTCGGATAACTTTTCCGCCAGGTCCAATAACATCTCTTATTTTTTCCTTATTTATTGAGAATGTCGTGACTCTAGGGGCATTGTCCGAAACTGTATCACGTCCCTGTCCTATTGCTTTCTCCATTTCGGCCAAAATATGTAACCGTCCGTCACGAGCTTGTTCTAATGCTACTTTCATGATCTCTTCTGTTATGGAAGTTATTTTAATATCCATCTGTAAAGAGGTGATGCCAGTAGATGTCCCTGCTACTTTAAAGTCCATATCACCGAGGTGATCCTCATCACCTAAGATATCAGATAAAACGGCAAAGCGGTCGTCCTCTTTTATTAAACCCATTGCAATCCCAGCACATGGTTGCTCCAACGGAACTCCTGAGTCCATCATAGACATTGAAGTTCCGCATACTGTCGCCATAGAAGAAGATCCATTAGATTCTGTTATTTCAGAAACTACACGAATGGTGTATGGGAAGTCATCCTTACTTGGAAGCAAGGGCTTTATCGCTCTCCAAGCTAGCTTTCCGTGACCAATTTCTCGCCGCCCCGCTCCGCCCATGCGACCAGCTTCTCCAACAGAGTATGGTGGAAAGTTATAGTGGAGCATAAAATTTTCACGGTACTCCCCTTCCAAGGCGTCGATGATTTGTTCGTCTTGCCCTGTTCCAAGAGTTGTGACAACAAGCGCTTGTGTCTCTCCTCGGGTGAACAAGGCGGAACCATGCGCTCTTGGAAGGACGCCAACTTCTGATTCAATAGGTCGCACAGTTTTCGTATCTCGACCATCAATCCGTTTACCAGTGTCCAAAATAGATCCCCGGACAATATCGGCCTCCATCGCCTTTAAAACATCGCCAGCAACGTTTAACTCATCTTCTGTTTCGAGAAGCGCTAATCCTTTTTCTTTTGCCGTTGTGACTAGCTCTTGACGGGCTACTTTGTCCGCTACTTTGTAGGCTTCTTGAAGATCCTCTCGGATAGCTTCATGGAGTTTGTCTTTGACAAGTTGTACTTCTGGTGCCTCCGGTGCGATAGCACGCGGCTCTTTTGCGCAAGCTTCTGCGAGTTCAATTATCGCATCAATAACTATTTGGTTTGAATCATGTCCAAACATTACTGCACCTAGCATTACATCTTCGGATAAGCTAGAAGCTTCGGACTCTACCATTAAAACACCCTCTCGGGTTCCAGCCATAACTAAATCAAGCTTTGAGTCTTTTGTCTCCTCTTGAGTTGGATTGAGAATGTATTTGTTGTCTATATATCCAACTCGGCATCCGCTGATAGGCCCTAAGAATGGGAGACCAGAAATGGTTAGTGCGGCAGAGGCTCCTACTATGGCCACAATGTCTGGATCGTTTTCCATATCGTGGGAAAGCACGGTGCAAACTACTTGTGTTTCATTTCGAAACCCTTTTGCAAATAGCGGTCTAATAGGTCTGTCAATTAGGCGGGATACAAGTGTTTCTTTTTCTGTTGGCCGGCCTTCGCGTTTAAAGAATCCTCCTGGTATTTTCCCCGCAGCAAAAGTTTTTTCCTGATAGTTCACTGTCAAAGGGAAAAAGTCTGCACCTGGCCTTGCGTTCTTTGCTCCCACAGCAGTGCACAATACTGTGGTTTCACCTAGGCTAGCTAACACTGCTCCGTCAGCCTGTCTAGCTATCTTTCCCGTTTCTAAAATGAGCTGCTTGCCACCCCAATTTAGTTCTTTCCTATATATGTCAAACATAAGTTATATATCCCTCAAACTTTGCCCCAGCTATTGCTGGCTTGCTTCAAAATTATTTTAAGCACAGATTATGGGAGCATTATTTGATCTAGCATAGCTATTAACTTGGCTTTCTGCTTATTCAAAGTGGCTCCAACAGTTTTAATATTCCTAGTGTTAAATTGGTGTCACGTATGTTGTTTCCCGTCAAACTTAGATTAGTGTTTAATAAGAAAAACTAGACTGCGTCCATAAACTCTATATATCCCACTTAGGCATCTCTCATCTTAGCGCCTTAATCCAAGACTCTTTATTAATTCTGCGTATCGCTCGTTACTATTCGAGTTCAGATAGTCTAGTAAACGTCTGCGCTGACCAACCATAACGAGTAGTCCACGTCTTGAGTGGAAATCCTTTTTGTGCGTTTTTAAGTGCTCTGTAAGATTGTTTATGCGAGTGGTTAAAATGGCCACTTGCACCTCAGTGGAACCAGTATCGTTCTTTCCTCGTCCATATTTTTTTATAAGCTCAGCTTTTTCTTGTTGTGTTATCGACATCATTTACTCCGATAATTAAAGGTTAAATATACGAATCGGCTTTAGGTAATTATTCTGAAGAGTTACAATTGCGAGCAACTTCCCATTAAAAGTCACATAAGCCAGTTCGTTTTCCTTTTCAGGCTTCTCGTCTAACCAGCTAGCTTCTTCTGTAACTGAGACAGACTGACCACATCGAAGCCGATCTGCGCCGCTTTCAGATAGAGATAATGCCGGGATGTCGTCTAGCGCTCTCTCTACAGGAAGCAGTGCCTCAAATTTTTCGCGACTATGCTCTAATGCGAGCAAGGAATCCAGTAAAATCGAATCTTTTTCATAAAAAGTACCAACTTGTGACCTTCGTAAGGCCACTATATGTCCAAATGTCCCTAATTTTAGACCTAAATCTCTGGCCAGGCTCCTAACATAGAAGCCTTTGCTAGTTGTAACGCAAAACTCTGCATGATCTGAGTCTAGGATTTTCTGAAGCTTAATACTCTTTACCTCAACTGTCCTCGCTTTCAACTGCACGGGTTTCTGCTCACGTGCAAGTTTATACGCTCTTTGACCATCGACTTTTACGGCGGAATAATTTGGTGGTACTTGCGCAAATTTGCCTTTAAAATTTTGTAGAATATTAATTATAGAATCTGCTGATGGCCGTTTATTACTTGTAGCTATTATTCTACCGTCCGAGTCATTTGTATCTCTATCGTCACCCCAACAAATAGTAAAATGGTAAGTTTTGTCGGTATCCATTGCGTAAGGGATAGTTTTGGTAGCTTCACCAAGTGCGACAGGAAGAATTCCGGTTGCTAACGGATCCAGTGTTCCGGCATGTCCTGCTTTTTTAATAGAATAAAGTTTGCGAATAATTTTCACGATCTGAAAGGATGTAAAACCGGAGGGTTTATCTATCACAAGCCAGCCATTTTTTGCTAACTCAGGGTGCTCACTTTTCACGGAGCTTTCCAGATATAGATTGCTGATTGATACGATACTCTGGAGATTTGAAAAGTCTATCGATATGCTGAGAGCTATCGAATGCATTGTCAACTTTGAAAACCAGACGAGGGGTGTACTTTAGCGAAACTCTTTCAGCAACATTTTTTCTTAAGAATGTTGTTGCTCGTTCTAGTCCTTCAAGAACTTCTTCCTGGTTGCGGCCCCCTAACGGCATAATGTAGACGCGGGCTAGTTTTAAATCAGGACCTACCTCTACTTGCGAAATTGTGATGGAAGTCCCCGATAAAGCGGGGTCTCTTATTTCAACTCTCTCAAAGGTCTCTACAAGAGCTTTCTTAATTATTTCGCCAACCTTGTATTGCCTTTGGCTAGGTATGCCATCCCTTGCGTCTTCTTGTTTTGATCGGGCGGCTGACATTCGTTAAGTACACCTAAAAGTTAAGAGGCCCCAGCTTCTTTTTGAACGGACTCCAGCGTTCTGGCTATTTCCTTAATTTCAAAACATTCTATAAAATCACCAACTTGGAGGTCATTATAATTTTCAAAGCCAGCCCCACATTCTGACCCTTCTCTTATATCTTTCACTTCTTCTTTAAAGTGTTTGAGTGTTTTTAAAGAACCTTCATGAATTACTACATTATCACGAAGCAAGCGAACTTGGGCTCCCCTTTTGATGCTGCCTTCAGTGACTACACAACCTGCAATTTTTCCAACCTTGCTTATGTTAAAGACCTCCTTAATTTCGGCATTACCAAGGAACTCTTCTTTCAAATCGGGAGAAAGCAGACCCGTTAAGGCGGCTTTCATGTCATCAATTACATTGTAAATTATCGAATAATATCTAATGTCAACACCACTAGTTCTTGCAAGTTCACGCGCCTGTGGATTAGCTCTCACATTGAACCCTATGATAATTGCGTTAGAAGCGGAAGCAAGTGTGATGTCGGACTCACTTATTCCACCAACAGCACCGTGTAATATCCTAACAGCAACTGTGTCATTTGAGATACGTTCGAGGCTTGTTCTAATAGCTTCAAGTGAACCGTGTACGTCTGTCTTAATTAAAATAGGCAACTCATCAGCGTGACCAGCTGCGATAGCCGTTAGCATTTGTTCTACTGTTCCTCTGGCACCAGCAGATGCTTGTTTATTTCGTATTTCCCGTTGTCTATATTCAACCACCTCTCGTGCGCGAGCTTCATTTTCAACAACGATAAAATCGTCACCAGCAACGGGTGAACCGTTTAGCCCAAGAACTTCGGCAGGGAAACTTGGGCCGCAATCATCTATTCTTTCTCCTTTATCATTAAGCAATGCTCTTACACGTCCCCATTCGGCCCCAGCAACAAATATATCACCAATGTGTAGCGTGCCGTGCTGCACGAGAACTGTTGCTACGCTACCTCTACCTCTTTCCACCTTGGACTCTACAATTGTGCCAGCCGCACTCCTGTTTGGATTAGCTTTTAGTTCCAATATTTCTGCTTGCAGCAAAATAGCTTCCTGTAGCTTGTCTATACCTTCGCCCGTTTTGGCTGAGACCGGTACTTGAATTACGTCGCCACCTAGTTCCTCAACAACTATCTCGTACTGAAGGAGTTCGGTTTGGACTTTTGAGGGGTTGGCGTCAGGCAGATCAATCTTGTTAATTGCTACGATAATTGGACACTCAGCAGCTTTAGCGTGTCTAATAGCCTCCACCGTTTGATCGTTTATGCCATCATCAGCAGCTACAACCAAGACGATGATATCGGTAACATTCGCTCCCCGTGCACGCATTTCGGTAAACGCAGCATGCCCTGGTGTATCTAAAAAAGTGATTCTATCATTGGTTTCATGTTGGATTTGGTAGGCGCCGATATGTTGCGTTATACCTCCAGCTTCACCAGTTACAACATCTGTTTTCCGCATGGCATCTAAAAGAGAGGTTTTTCCGTGGTCGACATGCCCCATAATTGTGACTACTGGGGCTCGGAGCTCTTTGCTCTCCTCTGGATCTACGTCAACTTGCAAACCGGTTTCTACATCAGATTCCGATACCCTACGAACCTTGTGACCAAATTCACCTGTCACGAGTTCAGCTGTATCTGCGTCTATAACTTGATTTATTGTTGCCATAACGCCTAACTCCATAAGCTTCTTTATGACATCTGCAGCCCTTTCGGCCATTCGGTTAGCTAATTCTTGAACAGTAATAGCATCTGGCACAACAACGTCTCGGATTTGCTTTTGAATTTCACCTTGCTCTTCGCGAGCCCGTTTCTTTTCTTTTTCCCGTGCCCTTCTGACCGATGCCAGCGACCTTACGCGCTCAACCCCGGAGTCCTCCAAAGCTTGGGATATGGTTAGCTTTCCTGAATGTCGCCGTCGCGGCTCGCCCCTCCTGCCGGGGGCTACTGCTAGTTTCTTTCCGCTTTCAATTCTTTTCTTGGTCGGCTTTGCAGTTTCATTCTCATCGTCTATCGTTTCTTCGTGATCGCTTACGTTTTGCGCTGCTGACGACTTTTCAGATGAGCGGCCGAGTTGCCTATTAGAGGTAGCTTTAGCTAATCGTGCCTCTTCCTGTTCGGCAAGGCGAGCAGCTTCGAGTATTTTTTGCTCCTCCTCTAAAGCTTTTTCTTTTTCGTCTACACTCTGTTGGTTTTTGGTCTGAACCGACTCCTCAACAGATTCTTCTACTATTTCTTCTGGAGTGCTAACGCTAATTTCTTCTGTGTTATTTGCATCTTCCGCAATCAACTCAGGCTCAATTTGAGTGGCTTCTGTTTCTTTATCAGTTTGATTTTCTTGCTGCTGTAATCCTTCTTTTAAAGCACGGGTCCGTGCTGCTCTCTCTTCAGAAGTGAGGTTCTTTAAAGCTAGGTTCTCATCGAAGGGTTGGGCCTCCGGTTTTTGAGCGATCGGCGCACGTTTTCGTCTGCGTTCAACCTGTACGGTTTTTGATCTTCCGTGTGAAAAACTTTGCTTGACTTGGCTTGTTTCAATCTTTTTACCTAATGATAAAGTGCCACCAGAGGAAAGACTTAGTTTCTTTTTTCCTTTTTCATCTGTTTCAGTCATTAGCAAATACTATCCTTAATCAAAAAACCTGATTGTTACTTATACACTACTCTAATTAAACGCTTCCTGTTTAAGTACATTAAACCGTCATTCTAAATTTAGCCAAACGAAACGACTTGTCTTTTAAACTTGACGCCAAACCAATCAAGCCGCTGTTATGCTTTTTGATCAATGCGCAATGAACAAGTCGTTCTCGCCTAAACGCAGTTGCCAGCTCATAAGCATACAACGACTGTAACACTGGAACAATAGTTATGCTGTCTAGTTTTCGTTTTTCACTTGTAGATCCATCTAGAGCCTCAATTCTTAACGCCACTTCTTTTTTTATCAGTGCATTTCTTACTTTTTCAAATCCCCAGATGAGGAAGCCGGCGCGTCTGCAAAAACCAAGTGTTGAATTGAAGTGTTCTACCAGTGCTGTCTCAACATAGTTTATGAAATTTTCTCGTATAATTACTTGGGATGAAGCTGTCTGGGAAAATAAATCTTTTTTGCAAGAGGTTTCTAAAACTTCTCGGGATGCACTTATGCGAAAGCTCTTGCCTGGAAGCCTATCCATTAAATCTAGAGTTAATGAATTATCAGGAGCTAATACGAATTTCAGTAAATTTCGACTATCTAGTTTTAAGCCGGTTGATAAACAGGTAAATAATTTTGGGGAAGCGGTTTTCCTGTTTTCTATAACGAAGCTCATTTAAAGGTAAATCTTTACAACGAATGTTGCCGTTATTCCTCAGTGGATTCGGGTTCTGTCTCATTATTATCCTCTGATGCTTCAAACCAATGAGCTCTCGCTGACATAATCAATTCGTTAGCTCCATTGACATCCAAAATCCCTTCAGGCAGCAGCTCTAGTAGTTCGTCGCTCGCAAGGTCACCCAGATCGTCCAGAGTTTTTATTTTATTTTCTCCCAATATGACCATCAAACGAGGCGTAATTCCATCTAAATCAGCTAGGGAGTCAGAAACCCCTAACTCTTGGCGTTTTAGCTTGAAACTTTCTTCTTGGGCTTGGCTAAAGTTAATCGCCCTATTGCGCAGCTCCTCTCCAATTGCCTCATCAAACCCTTCTATCTGGGCTAAATCTTCTATTTCTGATTCAGCAATTTCTTCAACAGAAACAAAACCTTCAGCAACTAATAAGTGAGCAATAACATCGTCTATATCAAGCGAGTCAATGAAAAGAGTAGAACGTGTTTTGAATTCTTCTTGCCGTCGCTCGGACTCTTCTGCTTCTGTAAGTATGTCGATGTCCCATCCACTCAGAGTGGAAGCAAGTCGAACATTTTGACCCCTCCTCCCAATAGCCAGGCTTAATTGCTCATCAGGAACAACTACCTCGATCCGTTTTTGATCTTCATCTAAAACGACTTTGCTAACCTCCGCCGGTGCCAATGCGTTCACAACAAAGGTGGCAGGGTCATCTGACCAAGGTATTATATCTATTTTCTCACCCTGAAGTTCGCCTACCACTGCTTGAACACGACTTCCCCGCATACCTACGCAGGCGCCAACGGGGTCGATGCTGGTGTCGCTGGATAAAACTCCAATTTTTGCTCTGCTTCCTGGATCTCTTGCGACAGCCATGATCTGTATTATTCCGTCGTAGATTTCTGGAACCTCTTGTTTAAACATTCCTTTCATAAATTCCGGGTGCGTTCTCGAAACAAATATCTGTGGTCCTCTTAGTTCTTCGCGTACATCGTATATGTAGCCCCTTACTCGATCACCGTTCCTAAATGACTCCCGGGGGAGAAGCTCGTCCCTTCGAATTATTGCTTCAGCTCTCCCAAGATCTAGAGTAACGTTACCGAATTCCACCCGCTTAACGATACCGTTTACAATCTCTCCAACCCTGTCTTTAAATTCATCAAACTGCCGAGCCCGTTCCGCTTCGCGAACTTTTTGCACTATAACTTGTTTTGCCGTTTGGGCTGCGATTCTTCCAAAATCAATTGGAGGTAGTGGATCTATAATAAAAGATCCAACTACTAAGTTACCATCTCGTTTTTGAGCCTCCTCTAAACTTATTTGAGTTATCTCATCTTCTACTAGTTCAACTACCTCGGTTCTTCTGACTAAAGAAATATCACCAGAAGTTCTATTTATCGTCGCTTGAATATCGTGCTCATTTCCATACTTGGCGCGTCCAGCTTTTTGAATGGCCTGTTCCATAGCTTCGATCACTTCATCCCGTTGTATGCCCTTTTCTCGAGCGACGACGTCAGCTACTTGGATAAGTTCTAATTTGGGGGTTGATGATTCTAACGACACTATCAGTCTCACTTCTTTTTCTAGTTTTAATTACGTTTTATTAACCTTAGGGTGCTAATATTTTCGCTTTTTCGATATCTTGCAGTGACATATTGATCAGATGGTCGTCCGAGTTAGTATCATCTAAACATAAAAACTTTATTCTTTTATCTTTTGTTATGCCTCGAATAGTGCACCTGATTTTTTTAACATTATTAATAGGAACTCGTAGTTGGATGAGCGCATCTTGTCCGGTAAACCGTTCATAGTCTTTCAAGCTATTTAGTTTTCGTTCTACACCAGGAGACGAAATTTCTAATGTATATTGATCCGATATAACATCTCCTACGTCAATTAGAGTGCTCAATGAGCGGCTAACTTTTTCGCAATCCCTTAAAGAAATATTATTTCTATCTTTACGTTCTATCATTATCTGTAGGGTTGGATTTTTTGACCCTGATATATTTACCTCGACCAACTCATATCCCAACTGTTCGATTGGTCTTTTTAAAAACTCAGTTATATGATCGGGCTGCATAGCAGTCTACCTTCTCGCAAACTAGTAGCTAGTGCATAACGCAAGTTCTAACTTCTAGACGAAAACTAATTTGTCATAAAAAAATGGGCTAATCGCCCATTCATTCCAAACCTACTTCATTGCCACGCAATATAACTGGGTTATTAATCTTTACAAGTAAAATCTTAGCTACTTCGCTATTCAGGAAGCCACAAGATTGACATCATAAAATTAGCGTTGGTCTATCACATCTCCGGTATTCTAAAAAAGCCGGTTCTCTTCCTTGCCTAATTGCTTTTTGTTCATAGCGAGTCTGTGGCCAATTACTAACCCGGCATCGCCAATTTTTTGGGGATTTAGCAACCCACTGAAAACCATTAAAATTATTAAAATGAATGAGGATCCAAGTAAGATAGTCTACGTGGTCAGTTGCGATTCTTAGTTTACCTTTTGGCTTAAGTATGCGGTGAAACTCTGATAACGTTTCATATTGGATTATTCTGCGTTTTCTATGCTTAGACTTTGGCCATGGATCAGGAAAAAGAATAAATATTTTACTTATGCAACCATTTGGTAGTCTGTTTAGAAATGGTCTTATATCTTCTGGAAATATCCGAACATTTGAGAGCCTCTCTGAGACTAAATGCCTAACCAGGCTTGCCACACCATTAATGTAAGGTTCGAAACCTAAAAAGCCTATTTCAGGATGAAGTTTAGCTTGCCATGCTAAATGTTCCCCACCCCCGAAACCTATCTCTAGCCAAAATTTTTTGGGCTTTACTGAAAAAAAAGTAGTTAAATCAATTTTGTCACTTTTGAGTCCTTCTTCTACCAAAAAGGTGTGAAGGTTCTCCTTGAAAAGCTTATCCAGTTGTGGTCTCAATTTACGACCGTGACGCCGCCCCCTAAAGGTCGTTTTCTCATCAACTGCGTGTTTTCCCGAAACTTCGAGTTTTTGATCATGCATTGGGACTATTTAGAAACTTTTAAATTCTTGAACTAGGTCTAATTTTTCCCAAGTGAAGCCACCATCTAGTGTTGGTTCTCTACCAAAATGGCCATAAGCTGCCGTCTTAGCGTATATTGGTTTATTCAATTCAAGGCGTTTCCTAATGCCTCTAGGTGATAAATCGATTTGCGTTTGAATGTAGTTACTTAATTCCACCTCCGAAACATTACCAGTGCCGTAAGTGTCAATGTAGACTGATAAAGGTCTTGAAACGCCTATAGCATAAGAAAGTTGTATGGTGCACTTTTCTGCTAGACCTGCCGCGACAATATTCTTTGCGAGCCATCTTGCAGCATAAGCTGCCGACCTATCTACTTTTGAGGGATCTTTCCCTGAAAATGCACCCCCGCCGTGGGGTGCAGCGCCGCCATAGGTATCTACAATTATTTTCCTACCAGTTAAACCGGCGTCACCGTCTGGTCCACCTACGACAAAGCGCCCGGTTGGATTTACATAAAACTCGTTCTCTGGACACATCCAACCCTTTGGTAGCGTTTGTTCAACGAAAGGCCGTACTATTTCTCGAACCTCTGCTTGTTCTAAATCGTTGTCGTGTTGAGTGGAGATAACGATTGATGTTGCGCGAACTGGTTTACCATTTTTATATAAAAGGCTCACTTGGCTTTTCGAGTCAGGTCCTAATCCTCTGATTAATTTTCTTCTTCTTGCATCGGCCATTTTTTTTAATATTAGATGAGAGAACTGAATGGGAGCGGGCATAAGAACCTCTGTTTCACGACAGGCATGACCAAACATTATTCCTTGGTCGCCAGCTCCTTCATCTTTATTACCTGATGCGTCTACGCCCATAGCTATATCTGTGGATTGCTCGTGTAAGAGGATTGAAATGTCGACATTTTTCCAGTGAAATCCACTTTGCTCGTAGCCTATATCACGAATTTTTTCTCGAATTTTTTCGGTGATGATATCATTGGTTACACTGGAGGGTCCTCTTACTTCGCCCGCTAAGATGACGCGATTTGTAGTTGCCATAGTTTCGCAAGCAACTCGACTAGATTTATCTTCAGCGAGAAACAAATCTAGAACTGTATCAGAGATTTGATCGCAAACCTTATCGGGATGACCCTCGGAGACAGACTCACTGGTAAAAATATATTCATCCTTAGACAACAAAACCTCCGTTAAACAAATGTGAATCAACCTGCAAAAAAACTAAATGGCTGTAACCTTTTCATTCCCGTTTTAAACTGGTCGGTAAAGACAAATCAAGCTTAGAGACCTCTAATAGAATTTAAAAGGCCTGCTATTAAAAAATAATTTACCCAAAACGGTAACGACAAGAATGAGTGTTGTAATTAAAAGATAGATGCTGTCTCCGATTTTGGTGTAGAGGGTTTTTGATCCAAGTGGCTTTATCAGATCTTGATCAACGTAACCTGTCTCCCCCAATGCAATTTCTGACAATTTCCTCCCGAGTGGGTCAAAAGTGGCAGAGATACCTGTGTTTGCCACCCGGATTAGTGGTATTCCTTCCTCTATCGCTCGTAACCTTGCGTGTTGCAGATGTTGATAAGGGCCGGCGCTTTTTCCAAACCAAGCGTCGTTTGTGAGATTTATAAGCAGACTAGGCCGTTTTTTTGCATCGGCCATCATCACTTTACCTGGGAAAATTATTTCAAAACAAATTAGTGGCGATATATAACCGACCATTGGTAGCTTTATAGAAGTTAGACCGGGCCCCGCTTTGAAGTCAGGAAATTTTGTTACGAGTTTTGGGAACGGTAGCCAGCCTTTGAAAGGCACGTATTCTCCAAAGGGAACTAGATGAGCTTTGTCATAACGATGGGTTATTTTCCCATCAGCGGTTAGAACGAATACGGAATTTAGAGGTTGATTTGTATCAGTCGGACTTAAGGAAGGAGCCCCAGTAATTAAATGCATCTCCTTATTTAGTGAATTCCCTATCAAATAACGAAGATCATCGTCCTTGGCAATAAGACTTGGTATGGCGGTTTCGGGCCAGATAATAAGATTAGGTTTTTTGAATATGGCCTTTTGAGAATGTTGTGCGTTCTGTATTTTACTTAAGGCTATATATTTTTCTATATTGCGCAGGCGAAATTCTGGGGCCCACTTTTCTTTTTGGGGAATATTTCCCTGAACTAATCTAATGATATAATTAGAATTTAGCTCAGTTGGGTTTTTGTTTAATCTGTTGGCGCCATAAAACCACAAGGCCAGCGGGATTAATAACAATAGTGTCATAAAGACTCGATAATAGGGTCGACTCCAAAGTTCTCCAGTAAATAAAAGAGTTGGTCCCGCAGTAAAGAGCATCAAAAGCCAACTCAATCCATACACACCTACTAAGGAAGCAGTTTGGAGAATAGAATCAGAAAACGAGAGCATATAAGCGGGTAAATTCCATGGGAAGCCATTAAATAGATGACCCCGGAGATACTCGCTAAGTGTCCAAAGTGTTGAAGCTAATACCGGGAACCAAAAAGGTGGGAGAAGTATTTTACACAAAATGGGCATGATTAACGATGGTATAATCGCTAAAAGAGCAGGGATACCCATTAAAGAAAATGGCAGGAGCCAGGCGAATTGTTTGCTATCAATGAGTAAAGCGTTTGAAATCCATTGAAGACCAAATAAGTGATATCCAAAGCTAAAAACCCAAACAATTAAGACCCCCTTTTTAATTTTTTTAGTTCGGTAAATTAAAAGGAAAAGAACTGAGAAGCCGAATATCCCCAATGGAAAAGACCAAGGAGGCAGCGCTGTAGCTGAGAACAAACCTGCCAAAAAAGCTAACACAAGGACACGCCAGCTAGAGGTAAGGAATAAACCGAAGAATGCAGCGTGTCCTCGTGTCATATGGCTATCTTAAAAAAGCGATATTTTTATTCACGAGACGAATTTTCAGCTGTCGTTATTTCTTCGATACGTGGCCTTAGTATTCTGACAGTCTTTAATCGACGCGGGTCTGCTTCGAGGATCTCAAATTCCAAGCCGCTATCGTGACGAATCACTTCGCCTCTTTTTGCGATTCTTCCTGTAAGATAAAAAATAAGCCCGGCTATTGTATCAGCTTCGTCTTTCTCTTCAACACTCAGAATCGGACCAAAAATGTCCTCGAGGTTTTCAATTGTAGCGCGAGCGTTTGCTATAGCACTACCATCAGGTTGATTTAAAATTTTAGTTGTTTCCTCTACATCATGCTCATCAATTATTTCACCAACAATTTCTTCCACCAAATCTTCTATTGTTATCAAACCATCTATGCCACCAAACTCATCCACGACTAGGGCTAGATGCCTACGTGTCATTCGCATTTCTTGAAGAAGGTCTAAAGCTCTAATCGTAGGAGAAACAAAAAGAACTTCTCGTATTAAATCAGACAACGCGGTTTTTGTTGCTGAGTTGCTATGAGCCAATACGTCCTTTATGTGCACCATGCCGAGGGTCTCATCAAGATTATTCCGGTAAACGGGCAATCTAGAGTGTGCAAGTTTTACCATTTCAGACACCAGTTCGGGTATTGATGTTTTAACATCGATCGCGGCAATATCTGCTCTCGGCACCATTACGTCCCAAGCGGTAATATCTCGCAGTCCTAGCACGTTTCTAAGCAGCGTGCGCTCATGGTTATCTTCATCTAGTGGATTAGATTCTTCTTCGATCAACTCTTCCAATGTATCTCTCACATTGGATGGTGTTGGAACTATGTTAAAGAATTGAAGAACCTTTTTGGCGGCAGAAAGCAATATTAAATTATCCTAAGTTTCGTAATTATTCGCAATATTATATCACAAAACAATTTGATTATCTTTCGTTACGTGCTTTTTATTTCAATAATATCCTCGAGTAAGGAGTTATAAATTCAGATGTTGTAAGGATTTGGCACCCCCAATTTACCTAGAATACTCACCTCTAAAGCCTCCATTTCCTGGGCTTCGATAGCGGTTTCATGATCAAAACCAAGTAAATGGAGGCACCCATGGATTAACAAGTGTTTAACATGGTTTATAAAAGATATTTTAAATTGATTACTCTCTCTAAGAATCGTTGTGAAGCTAAGCGCAATATCGCCGAGTAGTATGTTTTTGCTATATGAGTGTTTGTTCTCATTCGTGAAAGACAAGACGTTGGTCGTTCCAACTTTATTTCTATACATTTTATTAAGCCCGCTCATTTTTTCGTCGTCCGTCAACAAAATGCTGACAATATTATTCCCGCTAGCAACCGATGGAATTGCTTGGCTTGAAAAGGAGGAGATAGTTGTCTCGCAAATATTAATAATGTTTACCTCCTCGCTAAGCCACTTGGGAGAGTCGACATTAGTTTCCGCCGAGAATGTTTTAGTTTTTCTCATTGTCTTATTCTGCGGGCACTTCATACAAGTGATTAGCTTCGCGTTTATCGTACGCATTTACAATTCGTGTCACCATCGGATGCCTGATGATGTCATTTCCAGAAAATCGGATAATCGAAATCCCAGATATTTTCTCTAGCACTTCTAAAGCATCTTTTAAGCCTGATTTGATATTCGGAGGTAAGTCGATTTGTGACAAATCACCTGTAACGCAAACTCTAGAGTTTTCTCCCATTCGTGTTAGGAACATTTTCATTTGGGCAGGAGTAGTATTCTGTGCTTCATCTAGGATAACAAAAGAATTCGCCAAAGTCCTACCGCGCATAAAAGCAAGAGGGGCGACCTCAATCTGGCCATTTTCTATCATCCGTTCAACATTTTCGCTTGGCATCATATCAAAAAGAGCATCATAAAGAGGGCGTAAATATGGATCTATTTTCTCCTTCATGTCGCCAGGCAAAAAACCAAGTCGTTCGCCGGCTTCTACCGCAGGCCGCGACAATATTAGACGCTCCACTTGGCGCTTTTTTAGCAAAGAAACCGCCACCGCGATTGCTAAGTAAGTCTTCCCTGTACCAGCTGGCCCTACTCCAAGTGAAACCTCTGATTTGAGGAGAGCTTTTACGTATGTTTGTTGATTAGGGGACCGCGGAATTATCCGCCTTTTCCAAGTTTCTAGTTTGCCAAATTGAGTGTCAAAGCCCTTTAGATCTGGTTTTCCATGCTTGTCTGTTGAGTTTAATATCCACTCTATCGCTGCATCAATAATTTCGAAGTCTATACGGTCCTGTTCGCCTCCTATATCTAGCTTTTTATACAAAGTTTCTACAGTGGCGATTGCTTGATTTACATTTTTTTCAGAGCCTTTAACTTCTATCTGATTGCCAAAACAACCAATAGATACCCGGAGCTTTTGCTCAATGCGAGCGATGTTTCGATCGTGGTCTCCAAACAGTAGTGGTAGTATTTTGTAATTTGCAAATTCAATCTTAGCTTTTGTTTTGCCACTAATCTTGGCGCTCAAGAATATATCCCCTTTGATTCTATCTCAGTTGGTTCTTGAATATCATAGAATTTATCATTATCGACCATATTGCCGGATATACCTTTTGAGAAGCCTTCTGTTATTCGTACTTTTTTAATGCTCCCTATTAATTGTTCATTTCCACAGAAATGGGCCGCCTGCATGTAAGGAGTCTTACCAACTAACTGTCCCTGTTTTCGTCCGTGTTTTTCCACCAAAACATTTTGGATCGTCCCAACTTTTTTTAAGTTGAAGGCTAACTGTTGCGCATTTAGTAGTTGTTGGAGGCTCTCTAAACGATCAGATTTTAATTGCTCGTCGATTTCTACTTTACCTGAAGCGGGAG
>CACHDV010000016.1 GCA_902578675.1 uncultured Alphaproteobacteria bacterium | reverse complement strand
AGAAAACAGGTAAAGGCCTACCAATTAAAGGTATAAAGGTCCCAATTGTTCCACAAGCAATACTTTTTGATTTATTGAACGGCGGCAATAAAGATTGGGCCGGCCAGCCGCCCTACTGGCAATTGGGATATGAAGCCGCTTCGAACCCAAAAAAGAACTTTAAACTTGGCAATAACGGCGCCGGGTATGGCGCTATAGCGGGTAATATTAAGGGAGGACTTGGCAGTGCGTCGATTTACGTTCCTGAGCTGGATATCACGGTCGGGGCCATAGCGGCAGTAAACTCAGCAGGTTCCGTATTAATACCCGGCACTAAGGCTTTTTATGCATGGGATATGGAACTGGAAAACGAATTTGGTGGCATACTGCCTCCAGAAAATTTTGATAAAGCAATTATTGCAGTTCCCAAACATAGCTCACTCCATGAAAACACAACACTAGCTGTTGTCGCTACCGACGCAAATTTAACAAAGTCTGAGACCCGCCGGTTAGCTATAATTTCCCAAAACGGTCTAAGCCGCGCCATTCGTCCTTCTAGCACGCCTTTAGATGGAGACATCGTCTTTGCTATATCGACCGGAGAAAAAAATATAGACGGTAAAGTAACAAAGATTGGTACACTTGGAGCTCATGCTGCCAATTGTTTGGGGCGATCGGTTGCTCGTGCTGTCTACGAAGCAGAAACACTTGGCAAAATATCAAGTTACCAAGATCTTCAAGATAACGACGAGAACTAGTAATAAGTTTTTGGATTAAAGATTTGAGGCGCGATCGCGTAAAACAAATTTCTGAATTTTACCTGTTGACGTCTTTGGAAGGTCACAAAAAACTACGGTTTTTGGGATCTTATAACTTGCTAGGTTTTCCCTGCACCAGCTTACCACTTCATTCTCGGTCAATCCAATTTGCCCTGGCGCCACGGTTATAAACGCGCAGGGCGTTTCACCCCACTTTTCATCTGGCCTCGCCACAACAGCCGCTTCCATTATTCTAGGGTGTTTGTATAGAGCTTCTTCGACTTCTAACGACGAAATATTTTCTCCCCCCGAAATAATTATGTCTTTGGATCTGTCTTTGACTTCCGCATAACCGTCAGGATGCATTACAGCCAGATCACCGCTGTGAAACCAACCATGTTTAAACGCCTCTTCAGAAGCGGACGGATTCTTCAAATATCCCTTCATAACCGTATTACCCCGGATCCAAATTTCCCCAATTGTAGTTGCGTCTGCGGGAACATCCTGAAGAGTGTCTGGATTTACTACTCGAAACCCTTCCAAAGTTGGATAACCTACACCCTGTCTTGCCATCCTTGTGGCTTTTAATTCTAACTCCAGGTCGTCCCATTCCGGGGGCCAAGCACATATACCGGAAGGACCATAGGTTTCGGTAAGCCCATAAAGGTGAAGTACTTTAAAACCTAACTTTTCCATCGACGCTATCACTGCACTCGGAGGTGCCGCACCGCCAGTAGCAATTTGAACTAGATGTCCAAATTCTTTTTTAACCTCGTTAGGAGCATGCACAAGCATATTCAAGACTATAGGTGCACCGCACATATGGCTCACCTTGTGCTGATCGATAAGTTCAAATATCAAAACTGGATCAACGGATCTTAAGCAAACGTGCGTGCCGCCCACAGCTGTGACCGCCCATGTAAACGTCCACCCGTTGCAATGAAACATTGGCAAAGTCCACAAATAACATGAAGAGGAATCTAGGCCAAACGCGATTGCATTCCCCATAGCATTTAAAAATGCCCCGCGATGATGAAAAACAACACCTTTAGGATTACCCGTAGTACCAGAGGTGTAGTTTAAAGCCATCGAGTCCCATTCATCGTCAACTTGTGGCCATTCATAATTAGGGTCTCCCTCAGCCAAGAATTCTTCGTAGTCTTTATCTCCTAATAATCTCAGCCCAGGCACCAGAGCATCATCTATACCAATCAAAACTGGAGGCGCTTTCATCATTGCAACGGCTTGCTCTATTACCTCGGAAAACTCTTTGTCTACGAAGAGAATTTTGGCTCCACCATGTTCCAAGATAAAGGCTATTGCTGCGGGGTCTAATCTATAATTTAAAGCGTTTAATACTGCCCCTGCCATCACAACGCCGTAATGTGCTTCCAGCATAGCAGGTGTATTGGGTGCGATTATGGCAATAACATCCCCTTTTTGAATCCCCCTTCTATTCAAAGCCGAGGCCATTTGCCTACATCTACGATTAAACTCTAGGTATGTACACCTAATATCTCCATGTATAATCGCAACCTTTTGAGGCCATGTTGTGGCCGCCCTTTCTAGAAAGTCTACAGGAGTTAAAGGAGCATAATTTGCTCGGTTGGCGCTTAAGCCATTTTCATATATCGTCATTTATATTCTTTTCGCCAAACTAGATATTTATAATGAACTAGAACCACTATAAGTTTTTTGTGATTTTAAGGCTTATTCAGATTGAAACGCAATGATCCAAATTGATTTATTTTCTGATATCATTTGCCCATGGTGCTATATAGGGCGATCTCGTTTAAAACGAGCACTAGAAACCCGAGAAGACTTGGAAATAAAAATTAATTGGCGAGCATTCCAATTAAATCCTGAAATGCCAAGAGAAGGTATACCAAGACAGCAGTATTTAGCTCTTAAATTTGGTAATAAAGAAAGAGCAGCTTCCATATACTCAAATATACAAAAGGCGGGAGAGCTAGAGGGCTTAATATTTAATTTTGATAAGATTTCCCATACCCCAAATACAGTTCTGGCTCATCGTTTTATCGACTGGTCAAAGAAGTTAAAAAAATCGGAAAAAACCGTCCAAAAACTATTCATAGCGTATTTTGTTGAAGGACGTAACATTGGTTTAATTGAAACACTGCGAGAGATTGCGTTTGATTTAGAAATGGATACCGACGAATTCGATGATTACTTTGAGAGTGACGAAGGTTTAAATCAAGTCAAGGCAGACACCAGATTTGCAATAGGGAATGGCATCACTGGTGTTCCGTATTTTATTTTCAACAAACAATTTGCGATTACTGGGGCACAGGAACCAGAAGCCTTTCTACCTTTGCTTGATCTAAAAGCGGAACAGGAATTCTAGAAACCTCTCTAAAATCAAGCTGCAATAGCCGCCAGATCTCGCATTATTCGCGTTAAGCCGTTAACTCGATCAGACGACTTCTGCCAATTTCGTTTATAAACTAACTTATGATCTGTGCGAATATGGGCAGTATTTTTTTCTTTTTCTAATAGATTAAGCAAACCTTCAAGATTCTTTACACTATCATTTCTAAACGCAATTACAGCGCCCTTTGGTCCTGCATCAATTTTCTCAACATTTGCGGATCGACATAAATTTTTAAGCAAGATAACTTGAAATAAATTATTTACCTCGGCAGGCAAGCGCCCAAATCGATCAGAAAGTTCCGCGGCGAAAGAGTCTATTTCATCAGTGCCCTGCAGATCCGCTATCCGTCGGTAAATACTCAGCCTAACATTTAAATCCGGAATAAAACTGTCGGGTATTAATACAGGATTACCTATCGATATTTGTGGCGTCCACTCATTATCCGATGTCTCATCCATCTTTTCTTTATCGCGCGCGGCTAATACAGCTTCTTTAAGCATATGCTGGTATAATTCTATACCCACTTCCCTGACCTGGCCGGACTGTTCTTCACCCAATAGATTGCCAGCACCTCTAATATCCATATCATGACTGGCAAGGCTGAACCCCGCCCCCAAACTGTCCAGCGTTTGCATAACTCCCAGTCGCTTTTTCGCATTTGGGGTAAGCTGTTTAGTTGGATGGGTAGTTAAATAAGCATAGGCTCTTGTCTTGGATCGCCCAACACGGCCTCTTAACTGATACAATTGCGCCAAGCCGAATTTGTCCGAATTATGGATGATAATTGTGTTTGCGTTGGGAATGTCTAAACCAGACTCTATGATGTGTGTACTCAGCAAAACATCATATGATCCATCGCAGAAAGCAGCCATTATATCTTCAAGATCCGAAGGCAACATTCTACCATGAGCCGAAGCTATTTTTAAATCAGGGATGAGTTTGATCAAACGCTCGTATACCCTTGAGAGATCTTCTATCCTCGGGCAAACATAAAACGCCTGGCCACCACGATGCCGCTCCCTTTGAATAGCTTCTCTAATTACCAACCCATCATAAGGCATTATGAATGTTCTAATCGCTAAGCGATCTACCGGTGGCGAGGCTATTAGGGATAGATCTCTTACTCCCGACATAGCTAATTGCAAGGTTCTTGGTATTGGAGTGGCTGTCAACGTTAAGACATGAATATCGCCTCTAATTTGTTTCAACTTTTCTTTTTGCGCCACACCAAAATGCTGCTCTTCGTCGATGATCAGTAATCCTAAATTACTAAATTCAATCGACTTTCCAAGCAAAGCATGTGTCCCAATTACGATATTACACTCGCCGCTATTAACTTCTGACTTTACTTCTGAGAGTTCTTGGGACGTGAGCAACCTCGATAGTTGTCTAACTTTAATGGGAGTACCTGAGAAACGCTCTGAGAACAATTGATAATGCTGCCGACACAAAAGTGTTGTGGGCACAACGATAGCAACTTGCAATCCCTGGGACGCTGCGACCATCGCAGCTCGTAGTGCAACCTCTGTTTTACCAAAGCCGACGTCTCCACAAATTAATCTGTCCATAGGCCGACCTCTTGCAAGATCTTGCAAAGTATCGGAGATTGATTTTAATTGATCTTCTGTCTCATTATATTTAAATCGCGAACAGAATGCCTCGTAACTTAGGCTGGGAACCTCAATTTTTTCTGTTATCTGAAGTTCCCTCTCGGCTGCCGTCCTAATTAATTGATCGGCCATGTCTTTCAAACGTTTTTTTACTCTAGCTTTTCGTGATTGCCAGGCTATACCTCCCAGTTTATCTACCACTGCCCCTGAGTCTTCTGAACCGTACCGCGTTAAAACATCAATATTCTCGACAGGAAGAAACAATTTATCGCCGCCACTATATTCAATAGTTAGACAATCATGCGGTGCTCCACCTATTTCTAGGGTTTCTAATTTCTTAAATTGCCCAATCCCATGCTCCAAATGAACGACAAAATCTCCATCTGAGAGTGCGGACACTTCGCGCAAAAAATCTTCGCCTCTTTTTTTTCTCCGCTTTGACGGCCGAGCTAATCGTTCACCTAATATATCCGGCTCCGATACAAATAGAACGTCTGGACTATCAAATCCTTTATCAATCGGAAGAATTGCTATCCCGATTTTATCTATAGAAAGCGATGACACTTCATTATAATTATGAACGGCTTCAACCATCAGTTCAGACCGTTCTAGCAATATCTTTTCAATACGCTCAGCCGACCCGTGTGAAAAAGCACAAATCAGAACTTTTTTTCCATTTACCTGTGTCTTTTGAATTTTCTTAATTAACTCATCGTAAACATTACTAGCTTGTCGTTGTCGTATTTCTGTAAGATCGATCCCTGGAGCGATATTTGAATCAATTAAAATGTTATTGCTATCTGATGGTAAAATAAGATTAAGTGGATGAAACTGGATAACGTTAAATTTCTCGTTTTTTTTAGACCATTCCTCGGGCGTGATATAGAGGGAATTGGGCGTTAACGGCCTATAAACAGCCATGTCGTCAGCGGCTGTTGAATTAGACAATGAGCTACGAGCCTCAAAATATTCGTTTATCAACTCAAATCTTGTTTGAGCGACTGCTTCCACTTCACTATCAAGTGATACAAAATTTGATTTCGCATACACTTCTAGTGTATCTAATCTATTGTAAAAAAATGGGAGCCAATGTTCCATACCAACATAATACCTTCCTTCAGCGATTGTCTGGTATATTTGATCATTGGATGCTTTAGCGCCAAAGGCTTCTCTGTAGGAGCTTTTAAATCGATTTATGCTTTCTGAGTTCAAAATGATTTCTGCGACAGGACTGAGCTTTGCAAATTCTATACTGTCTATTGATCTTTGGGTTATAGGATCAAAACGTTTTATACTTTCTAAATCATCTCCAAAAAAGTCGAGCCGCAACGGCTCGTCGCGCCCAGCAGGGTAGATATCGATTATTCCGCCCCGTACAGCAAATTCTCCTGCTTCCCTGACCGTATCAGTGCGGAAATATCCACCATTTTCTAAAGTAAGTAAAAGTTCCGACAACGGATAGCTTTTGTTTAATTTTAAATTTACCGACATGCCTCTAAAAAAACTTAATGGAGGCAGTCTTTGCAGGTATGCATTAACTGTTATTAAGATTAGACAAGTATGAGCTGCGTCTAGTTCTGCTATTCTGCTCAAAGCAAAACACCTCTGGCTAGTAATCCCAGAGTTTGGTGAGACACGATCATATGGCAAACAATCCCAAGCAGGAATTTTCAATATCTCCAGATCTGGTGCAAAGAACTTAACATATCCTTCAAGATCATCCATTCTTGCATCATCGCGGCATATATGAATAATCCGATTATGCTTTTCCACCAACTCGGAAAGTAATTTTCCATCCCAGCCAGAAACGGCATTTGATATACCTGTAATCTTAGTGGCCATTATTTTTCATTAAGATATTCGGATAGATTAAATTCTTTTATCAACTCTAATACGGTAGTTTGGAAAGTAGTTGGGGCAACCTCCATGCCGGTTATCCATTTATACAGTCTTGGATCCTCAATTTTTAATAGTTCTTCATAATCGTCCAATTGTTCTAATTCTAGTGTGTCCAGATACTTTTCGGCAAAGTTGCCTAGAATTAGATCGGTTTCCTTTGTGCCAGTATAAAAGCTTCTATACTTTAGCCGTTTTATACGATCAATCTGCTCAATCATCTTTTTACCTTTAACATTCAGATTTTGCGCCCCTCCAAAATAGTAGCTGGATACAAACACAGCAGCATTTCTATAGCAAAATCAAAAATACAAGAGCTATTACTAGCGTCGCTTCTTAAAAATACTTAATATATTATTCATTATCATGAAGCCAATCTTGAATTCTTTGTTTTATTAAAAAAAGATAAAAATGCGGCCAGAAATCCTATTCAAGCTTTTTTCTCCACAAACAATTTTAAGCGGTATCGGGCCACGTACACGGCTATTAACTGAAAAAATTACGGGTCCACATGTCGTAAATTTACTTTGGCTACTTCCAATTAACATTGTGAGCCGCACCTTATTTGAAAAGCTTGTGTTGGTACCAAAAGGTGAAATCGCCACCCTTAAAGTAAAAGTTTTAGCGCATAAAGCAGCCTACAATCGTCGCCAACCGTACACGGTAGACTGCATGGTTTATGATGAGCCACTTCGTTTAATTTTTTTTAACGGGAAAAAAGATTATCTTCTTAAGATGCTTCCAGTTGATGAAGTTCGCTTTGTCAGTGGACGTCTTGAATTTTTCCGCGGCAGATATCAAATAACGCATCCTGATTACATCGTATCAGAAGATGCGCGCGAAACAGTTTGTGGCATAGAGCCGGTATATCCGTTAACCAGTAATTTATCAAACAAAGTTCTTCGCAGATATATTAGTCAAGCTCTTCGATTAGCTCCAAATCTGCCAGAATGGCTCAATCAAGATACATTGACAGGACACAAATGGAAATCATGGAAAGATGCGTTGGTTGAAGCCCACAACCCGAAAGCAGAAACCCAACTTTCACCAAACTCAACTGCGCGTAGCCGACTAGCCTATGATGAATTATTAGCGAACCAGCTTGCTCTTGGATTAATACGCAACAGACAAAAGAAGCATCTTGGAAAAGTTATAAAACCTTATAACAAATTACGTAATCTCGCTATTAATATTCTCCCCTATGATTTAACGTCAGGTCAGATCGCTGTTATAAGAGAAATCGATAATGACCTTGCTTCCGAAGATAAAATGCTACGATTACTTCAAGGGGATGTAGGAAGCGGAAAAACAATCGTCGCCTTTCTGACACTGATCTCTACTGTAGAAGCCGGCTTCCAAGGTGCCTTTATGGCACCAACCGAAATTCTTGCAAGACAACATTTCGAGTTCTTAAAACCAATCGCCAGTGAAATAGGTATTTCGGTTGATATAATCACGGGAAAAGACACGAAGAGTAGAAGAGCTTTAATACTCGAAAAATTAGAGACCGGTGCGACTAATTTATTAATAGGCACCCACGCTTTATTCCAAAATGAGGTGAAATTTAAAAACCTTGGGTACGCGGTAATAGACGAGCAACATAAATTTGGCGTTAATCAGAGATTGGCGTTGGGGGATAAAGGAGCAGGAACCAATATTCTGATTATGACAGCGACTCCTATCCCACGAACGCTAACGATGATCGGTTATGGCGATCTAGATATATCCTACTTAACAAGTAAATTACCGGGCAGAATTCCCATTAAAACAAAAGCAATTTCTTCAGAACGGATAGGAGAAGTTATCGAAGGTATAAGTCGAGCAATAAAAAAAGGAGCAAGAGCTTACTGGATTTGCCCTTTGATAGAAGATAACGAAGAAAATGCATTAGTTGCTACAGAAGAACGTTTCCAACACCTGGAAAGCATTTTTGCAGGAAGAGTCGGTTGGGTTCATGGCCGGATGAAGTCATCGGAAAAAGATGCGATCATGAATGAATTTCGACTTGGAGATAAAGATATACTGGTTTCTACAACCGTTGTTGAAGTAGGGGTAGATGTTCCTGACGCCACAATAATGGTGATAGAACATGCCGAAAGGTTTGGTTTATCTCAGCTTCACCAATTACGCGGACGAGTAGGTCGGGGCAAATCACCATCAACCTGCCTTTTACTATATCATCCCCCTTTAAACGAAACAGCACGGCTACGAATTCAGACTATTAGAGATAGCGACGATGGTTTTGCTATAGCTGAACAAGACTTAAAACTGCGGGGCTCTGGGGAACTGCTGGGAACGCGACAAAGTGGCCTACCAGAAATGAGAATAGCCAACTTAGACATACACTATGACTTACTAACAAAGGCTCAGAAAGATGCAGAAGACATTTTGTCTTTGGATCCACTTTTAAAGACAAAGAGAGGCGCCGCACTAAGAACGCTTTTATATCTTTTTGAGAGAGATACGGCTGTTCAGTATTTAAACAGTGGTTAATGTTCCCCGACAAATTCAGAGGAATAAGTAAAGACGCCTACTCATCATTATTGTTTACTAAATTTTGTTATTACCCACAATAATCGTCGGTTGCTCTATTTTCTCGGGGCTTCTTTGGTCTGCTGGAGTTACAATACCTGTGGAAACGAGCATTTTAAAACCCTCCTCTGGCGACATAGACAAATAATGTAAATCACTTTTAGGCACAAAAAGCAGAAAGCCCGATGTTGGGTTTGGTGTGGTCGGGACAAACACGTTTATCATTTCTTCGTCGATCACGTTTTGAACTTCTCCTTTTGTGGTCCCCGTAACGAACCCCATTGTCCAAATTCCTTTTCTGGGATACTCAAATAAGACAACATAACGGAAAGAATTAGATTTTTGAGATAGCACCGTCTCCATTATTTGTTTAATTGCACCGTAAATATTACTTATAACAGGCATCCGAGCCATAAGATTTTCTGTCATGCGGACTACCCATCGTCCCATTAACCCGGCCGCTAACCAGCCAATGACAGTAAGAGTTAAAATCGTTAAAACAAGACCTAAACCTGGTATTTGTATAGGCAAATAACTTTCAGGATTATATTTATGTGGCAATAAGCTCACCACATTGTTGTCGAAGAAATTAATTATTCCCCAGGCAATCCAAAGGGATATGCCTATTGGAGCCGTAATCAATATTCCAGCAAAAAAATAGGCGCGCATACGCCCAAAGAAAGTCCTTTTGGGATGAATAAATCTACGTTTTGATACTCTTTTAGCCACTAGAAAACTCCGTCAAGCAGCTAAAAAGCCGTTATGAGAGATTGCGTATATAGAGATACAGCTACCATCTCTACTACATGCATTAAGTTTGGTCTATTTATTTAAAAAAGCATATCAATGAAGACGCTTGTTTACCCGTCGTTCGACCAGAGCAAGGATCTCCGCCCTTCGTTCTCCATTATTAGCCATTGCGATTTTAAAAAGGCGCGATGCTTCATTTTCTGGCGGAACCGGTGGCTCTACACCAATCTGACTAAAAGCGAGTTGTTCCGCTCTATTCAACACGTCCGGCGAAATACGCTTCCGCATTTTCCTAATCATTAATAATATTTTCTGTTTTTCATCTAAATCCTCAAGCGACACTGCTTTCTTTTTTGCGGCTGTTTTATTCTTAACTTTTTGAGCTTTAGATTTAAAAAAAAACATTTTAAACAATCAGTTAGACGATGGTTTTATTGTAAACGTTGCAGCGAGCGCTCCAGATGTTATTTTTGTGACCATAGCTTCAGCCCGACCGTTATAAGAATGTCCATCCTTTGATAAGCTAACACTGCACTTAAATTTTTGACCTTTTGCAAGTATTTTTTCATCATACGGCTCCAATATAAAACCTTTTAAGCTGTAATCACGAACATTAAAGGTAAATTTATCAACCGTAACTGTTCCTCTAGAATTTGCATTCGGCCTTGGGCTATTGACAGAAACATTTGATACTTTTGGTGTTTGCTTTGTTTTAATAAAATCGAAGACCCCCATCTGATACACTCCAAATTTAGAATATAACCAAATAAAAACCCAAACATTTTATACGAATCGGCTGTTTTGGTAAATAAATTTATGTCAATACAAAATAACCGTAATGTCTTTTTAAATAAAACGGCGCAAATTCTATCATTTTAATCGTTTTAAATTTTGTATAAATCGATCAACCACTTGAGATTTTTCATGCTAAACTGCGCTTAACTTTATCTATTATATTAGATGAACTATTTCCTTCTAAATAAGGAATAGTTAATACTTCTCCCCCATAGGACCTTACAAAATCAGCACCAACAATATCTTGAATGTTATAATCGCCTCCCTTAATGATTATATCTGGCCTCAGCTGTTTAATTAATCTTTCTGGCGTATCTTCATCGAAGATGATAACAACCGATACCGTTTTTAATGCTGTTAAAATTGTCTTCCGAGATAATTCGTCTTGTATCGGTCTTGCGCTGCCCTTTAACTTTGCAACAGATCTGTCGCTGTTCAGTCCGACTACTAGGATGTCACAGTGTGTTCTTGAATTTTCAAGTAAAGCTATATGTCCGGGATGTATTAGGTCAAAGCATCCATTTGTAAACCCAATTTTCTTACCTAATTCGCGCCATTTAATGACTTGGTCTATGGTTCTTTTTTCGGTTTTGGCAGCGAATTTATCACTAGTCACTTTTAATCCCCTAAATACCGTTATTTAATGAAGTGATCGAATTTAGAAATTATAAACTATAAATTATCGTTATACAGACATTACTCATCGTGTGGTCAATTGTTCTACACTCTTTACCAAGGCTGCATTTTCGAAAAGTACCAGTAACATGACAAATGAAACCTCTCATGATGAAAAAGTACATTTTAGAGAAAACCTCACTTTATTAATTAATAATCTTTCTGAGACTTGTTGGAATAGTTTATCAGAAAAAATACATCAGAAAGTGGCTATGGTATTTTGCGACGATATATCAGCTATTATTTCTGGTCATAATGACGAAACCGTAAAAAAAATCGTTCGTAAATTAACGGAGCACGAAAGCATTAACGGCATTACGCTTCTTAATGGCACAGGAGCAAAAATAGATAAGCACTCTGCTGTCATCGCAAATGGTACAGCCGGTGATTGGTGCGAACTCGATGGTGGATATCGGCATGCCCTTTGTCATGGCGGTTTATATTGTATCCCTGCCCTTATTGCCGAAGCCGAAGCTTTGAACGCACAAGTTAAAGATGTTCTGCGAGCTCTACTGATAGGTTATGAAATTATTGCAAAACTCGCAAAATGTTTTAAATACGAAAATTTAAAACTTCATGGACATGCGAGTTTAGCAGCAATAGGAGCTGCTGCTGCAATCAGCACTCTTAGAAAGCATACGCCTGAAATGATCTTTCAGGCCGTTAATTCCGCTTCAACATTGGTTAACCCGGGCCCTTTTGATCATGCTGTAAAAGGAGCGTTAATAAGGAATACATGGCCGGGTCTAGCTGCGTCAAATGGGTTAAGGGCGGTAGATTGGGTGGAGATGGAAGTTATCGCCACAGAGACTTCTATTTATCAAATATATAAAGATATTTTTGGAGCAAGATGTGACCCAGAAACTCTTAAATATAATCTGAATGAAACCTGGGAGATAGAAGCGTCTTATCACAAAGAACATGCTTGTTGCCAATATAGCCATTCCGCCGTCGAGGCCGCTAGAAATATTATTGAAAATCACGGTGTTCTCTGCGTGTCAAATATCAATTCAGCCACCTTAGAAACCCACTGGCGCGGAAAACTCTTGAGCAACCCGTCACCACAAACAACGTTAGCCGGGAAATTCTCAATGGAACACATTGTAGCGACCACGCTAAAAAACGGTAACGCTGGCACAGAAGCTTTCAATGAAAACTCGCTTTTTGATCCAGACATTGAAAGGCTTAGAAAAAAAATAAGTCTTATTACCTTTGAGCCTGAGTTGGAATGGCCCAACGACCGCCCTGCGAGATTAAAAATTGAGCTTACAGACGGAAAAGTCCTTGTTAATGAATGTCTAAGCGCTAAAGGTGGTCCTGATTTTCCATTTAAGTCTGCCGACATCGAAAAAAAATTGAGAAATCTTGTAGTCGGCAACCCAAATTACTTACTGGAACCTCTCGTAAATATTCTTAACTTGAAAGATGATTATTTGAACGCTAACTGGAAAGATATAATACAGAAATAAAATCGTCCTACATCATTAACTTGGGTAGGGTCAGAGTAATTTCTGGTATGAAAATCAATAAAAGAAGAGTGAGTATGTCTATAATCAGAAATGGCATAACTCCTGAAAAGACATCTTCCAAGCTTAATGGAACAGGAGACGCACTTCTCACAACGTAAACATTTAAACCAACTGGAGGCGTAATTAGTGAAATTTCAGCCAATTTAATGGCTATTACACCAAGCCAAATTGGGTCAAAACCAACACCTATTAAAATGGGATACATAACCGGAAGCGTTATTACCATAATTGCAATTGGATCAATTAGCATCCCTAAAATTAGATAAATTACCGCAAAAGCAAAAAGATACGTATACTTGTTCAACTCTAATGACAAAAGAAATTGCGAAACATCGGAAATGATCCCAGTGTATGTGAGATATCGAGCAAAAATAATGCCCCCAATTACAATTATAAAAATGACCGAGG
The DNA here is from genome assembly GCA_902578675.1 of uncultured Alphaproteobacteria bacterium. Lineage (GTDB taxonomy): Bacteria > Pseudomonadota > Alphaproteobacteria > Thalassobaculales > Thalassobaculaceae. The sequence continues at coordinate 20,764 of CACHDV010000016.1, read as the reverse complement.
TCGTGACACCAGCATCTTTGAAAGTATTCAGTGTGGTAGCTTTGGTCAGCCTTCTTTTTGCCACAACAATCAAAAAAGCACCGAAAGCACCTACCGCACCTGCATATGTTGGAACAAAGAAACCAGTATAAATACCTCCTATAACCAATAAGAATAAAAACCCAATTCCCCAAACACCTTTTAAAGAGCTTATACGTTCATTCCAATTTATGGCAATTTTAGATTGCGGGGCCATATCCGGGCGAACCTTCGCTATCGTATATATACCACCCATATACATGGCTGCAGACAGTAAGCCTGGCACTAAGCCTGCCATAAGTAAAAGTGCCACAGATTGTTCTGTCAGAATGGCATAAATGACCATAATGATACTGGGAGGGATCAGTGATGCAAGCGTACCTGAAGCAGCAATACAACCCGCGCTTAGCCTTCTATCGTAACCAAAAGCTGTCATTTCCGGGAGTGCAATTTTTGTGAAAACTGCCGCATTAACAACGGTTGATCCACTTGCTGCACCAAATGCTGCCGAGGCAAGCGTAGTGGCCATCGCCAGTCCACCAGGTAACCGCCCCAGCCAATTGTAAGCGGCTTTATATAAATCTCTCGTCAATCCCGCCTGCGTTGCTAGGGATCCCATCAAAATGAATAAAGGGATGACGGCAAGGGTAAATGAGTTAGTTGTACTGAAGGGTATGGTAGCTAAATGAGCCCAAGCCGCATCTGGACCAATCGCCAAAAAGGTGCCGATAATTCCGCATAAACCAAGCGCTACGCCAATATGAACCCCAACGCCCAACATAAAAAAAAGGGCTACTAAAACGATAATTCCAGTGGTGCCGGTTTCAAGCAAAGCTAAAGTCTTTCATCATCGAGATATTTTTCCGCTTCAGAAATTTCCCTCATTAAAACATCATTTGCAGTGACGTGTACGCCACCGGACAAAACTTTTTGAACATCAATTACTAAGTCATATAACAATTGAATAATAAGCAGAGCAGTGCCACCTGCTAAAATAAACCGCGCGGGCCAAAGCGGTATTCTTATCAAACCAAAAGTCGATTCATCGATGCCCCAACTAAACATTGCTTCAAAAGATGCTTGCCAGAAGAGAAGACCAAAAAAAACAAGGGCCATTAGATCAGAAAAAACATCCATCAAACCTTGGGCTCGTGGTCCAACACGCGTGTAAAATAGTTCTACTCGGATATGGTTCCGTCGTATTTGCGCATATGTGAGTGCGCCAAAAACAATTACAACCATCGTGCTTTCGGTTAGCTCTAAAGCTCCATGCACGGGTTGACCAAAAACTTGGGTTCCAATCACATCGGCGGTTCCTAAAAACGTAGACGCCAACATACCGAACCCTCCAACAAGGAGGACGATTAATGCCGTTGGTTCTATGATTTTGCGTATTATTTTCATAATATTTAGTTAACTAAATCCGGCCATTCGTAAACTAATACAAATGACCGGATGTTTAGAAAAATGATTTTAGATCGACTTTATTTCGTCCAAGCACGCCATGCTGCTGCAACTTCTGCAGCCTCTTTTCCGAAGCCTCTCTTTTTCATATTATCTGCCCAACCTTGTAATAAATCTGGTGTAGCAGCTTTCCACTTTGCAAGTTCAGAAGCGGGAAATTCTTTAAACACACCCCCTGCCTTCTTAATATTAGCAATGGATTTCTCTGTACCAGTTACCAACCAGTCTAGATAATCTTTCTGGCTTTTTTCAGCTTGGTCCATAAAGATTTTTTGGATATCGGCCGGTAGTTTTGCCCAGGTTCGTTTGCCTATAACAATCATGTGTCCAGCAATCGTCATTGCGGTACCACAGCTATATTTACCCGGCTCGTATAATCTCAGGCTTTCAACGTTACCAGCATTTAGAAACGAGTAGTCGATAGTGCCTCTTTGCAGCGCCTCGTAGACTTCTGTTGGACGTACTGTAACAGGAACTGCTCCAATAGCGTTGTGCATCTTCGGAAGGTCAGCGCCAAAGCTACGAATTTTTTTACCTTTTAGGTCTTTGACCGACGTACAGTTTGGACTAGGACCTGTCATGTAGTAGGAACCCAACGGCTGCTGGAAAAGGTAGTTTACATTTATTTTGTCTGATTCTTGTTTGAATATAGGAAATTCTTTGTATGACTTGTGAACTATGTTGATGGCTTGTACCGGGTCATCAAAAATAAAAGGGATTTGATATGCTTTCCAGAACAGAAGTTGGTCAGGATAATAACCCATTGCAACTGATGCCATATCTATAGCACCGCGCCCTGCCAAAAGGGCAACCTCGTTACCTTTGCCCAGGCCACCTGCAAATGTTATATCGATCTTTACCCGTCCGTTTGTTCTTTCTTCAATTTTCTTGGCAAAATCTTTTTCTACCTGAACGAAAGGGCTATTGGGTAAATAGTGCCCCCAACGTAATTTAAACTCTTGCGCACTTGCGGCGAAAGATACCCCCGCAAATGCCCCGGCTAAAACTGTCAATTTGAGCAGTCGGGAAAAGGATGTTTTCATATTTTACTCCTATTTTTCGTTTAAAAGTATTTAACGATATAAATGTTAGCTTCGTCTACTTTAATCAACGCACAAACAAACAAATTGTTTTTTCGATAAATTTTGATCGACGATAAAAAGGTTTTCTCTTTATCTAATCTGGATTGTCTTTATCTTAACATAAGAAGATTGTGGCTTTGGCTTGAGATATCTCTTTTGGATAGATTGAAAATGAAAATTAGATTATACGAAAATTTACGTGCGTGCAGTTACACGCCGTTTTATCTCGCCCAGATGGAAAACATGTTTTCAGATGAAGGTCTTGACGTTTCTTTAATACTATCGCCTTCAACCTCAGAAACAGCGCAAGGTTTGATTGATGGAAGGGCAGATGTTTCATTTGGGGGACCTATGAGAGTGTTGCTGCATCACAACCAAGCAAGATTAAGTAAAACAACGTCGGAACTCGTTTGCTTTGCGCAAGTTGTTGCGCGCGACCCTTTTATTCTGCTTGGCAGAAAACCTAACGATAATTTCGTTTTTCAGGATTTATTGGATCACAAATTAGCCGTTGCTGTGGACGTTCCTACCCCTTGGATGACACTTCAAGATGATTTGTCCCGCGCCAATATCGATCCAAATTCTATTTTACGATATCCTGATGTGACGATGTCCGAAAACGTAGATCGTTTTAAAGATGGGAAAATAGACTTGGTGCAACTTTTTGAACCATTTGCTCAGGAGCTTAAAGAGGCAGGAGCACATGTTTGGCATCGCTTCGCATCAAGAGGAGATATCGCATTCACTACTTTTTATGCGTTGAAATCTTTTACTATAAATCAAAGGGAAACATGCAAGGCTCTAGTGAGGGTAATCAATCGAGCACTCAACACAATTAACCATATGAGCAGCGTTGAAATAGCTAAAATCATCCGACCAAGCTTTTTTCCAGAATTAAGTAGCAACAGCCTTGCGAGCATTATCGAGGGATACAAGGCTTCAAAAGTATGGCCAACGAAAACCGACCTTCCAGCATCGGCATTTGTGAAACTAAAGGCTGCCTTGTTATCGGGTAATTTAATACAGTTTGATATACCCTACGATGAAGTGATCGATGAAAACTTATCAAAAGCAGACTGATCCTATGAACCAAACATACAAAAGCTTACCAATTATTGACATACAACCATTTATCAATGGCTCAGCAAGACGAAATGTTGCAGATCAAGTGATAGAAGCATGCAAAGAAATTGGTTTCTTAATCATTAAAGGGCACGAGATAGAAGAGACAGTGATAAATGACGCTTTTAATGCTTCGAAAAGTTTTTTTGATCTGCCTCAGAACATCAAAAATAAATGGCATCCGAATGAACCATCACTTCAAAGAGGTTACCACGCTTTCGCCACACGGGGGTTATCATATACCCTTGGCGAGGACACGCCACCTGACCTTCGGGAGACTTATTTTATGGGGCCGATCGACGATCATTCAAGGCACTTTCAAGACGTTGTTAGTGCCCAGAAGGCTTACGCTCCCAACATTCTACCAGGTGATGAAATTGATTTAGGGGTACGATTGATAAATCTTTATCGGTCATTTGAAGATCTATCAGCAATATTATTAAAAGTCTTCGCTCTGGGATTAGATGTTCATGAAGATTATTTTTTAAAACTTGCAAAACGACACTTCAGTATATTATCTAGCCACAACTATCCTCCCCTTACCAAAAGTCCAAAAAAGGATCAGCTACGGACAGGCGCACACACGGACTTTGGTGCTATTACTATATTAGCAATTAAAGGCAACGAGAGCGGTCTTGAAGTTTTGATGCCAGATGGCCATTGGCTAGGAGTCAATCCCCCAGATGGATGCCTTGTAGTGAATTTAGGCGACATGATGAACCGGTGGACCAACGGACTTTGGAAATCCACTCTTCATCGGGTCGCAAATCCGCAAAACTTAAACAGTATTCACTCTCACCGTCAAACCCTGGGATATTTTATGCATCCAGATTTTGATGCTTTAATAGAAGTAATACCGTCGTGTATAGCAAGAGGAACAGTAGCCGAATTTGCTCCAATAAGGGCTGGCGAACACATCGCAGAGAAAATCCGAGCAAGCCACGAAGGTAAAAATAATCCTTAAAATATCTGCGAGTATTATGTCTTTAGAGCTAAACTATTCGCTTAGGAACTGTAGTAACCAATCCTGTCGCCATCAAGAGACACACCTAGTCCATTTAAAACGCGGTTTGAATAATTAAAATACGCGATTACTTGATTCACCTCGAGAATTTCCCCATCATTACACCCTGCTTGTTTTAATTTGATAACATCAACTTTTTTCAGATTTCCAACGTCGCATGTAAGTTTCTTACTGTAATGTAAGATGGCTATTTCTTTTTCGTTGAAAGTATTATCAAAACTCTGCGACCGCAATGCATCGTGAATTACTTCTACTCTCTGTGCATTAGCAATTAACCTTACTGCATTATTCCAATGATGCGTCAGACTATATTCACAAGAGTTTAATATGCTCACATAGGCTGCAATTACTTCTAAAAACCAAAGTGGTAAGGTGATTTCATCACTGTGGAGGACGCTCTTGTAAAGCGTTACGTGGCCAATCATTGAAGCAGGTCGCAAACTATGGATTCGCATTACATTGTCCAAAGTCCCGTGCGGAGTTCTGGCTACATCAAAAAATTTTTTTAACTGGTCATCGGCCTCTTCGTCTTCCACCATTGATATCCATGCTGCTTGTTTCAATTAGAATGCCTCCCTGAAGGTTTAGCCACATAGTTCTCGCAATAAAAACCAACATTAGTTAATATAATTTTCAGAGTCGATAAACTTCCCACGGATGAATTCAATGCCCAATCTTATCGGAATAGCAATCACCCCAAAAATTCTGGCACCCATGGAAGAGATAAAGAGCGCGGAGATATCAATTGAAGCCGGAATAAAAGGAGATGCTCGTGGGAAAAAGCGAAATAGACAAATAAGTATCCTTTTTGAAGATGATTGGGCTGACGCTTGTAGTGAGCTGGGAGCTGTTCTCCCCTGGCTCACGAGGAGAGCAAATTTATTTGTATCCGGGATGAGAGCCCCTCAGAAAAGTGGCCAAATAATAACAATTTCTAATGTAGAGCTGGAAGTCAAACTAGAGACGGAACCTTGCGATTTAATGGACAAGGAACGTCAAGGACTTCAGAACGCACTTTCTCCGTTTTGGCGTGGTGGGGTGTGTTGTAACGTTCTTAAAGCTGGAACAATATCCGTTGGGGATAATATAGCGATGACACCCTAGAAGGTGCCTTTTCCATCAATACCAGTAAAGATCGTGGAAAAGCAAAACCTATGGTATTTCCCCAACATCACGATGATTTTAGTTGCTATATGAATCTTTCAAGTCTCACCACTATAATGATTGTGATGGCACTATTAACTGGGCGTTTGAGTGATAAAAAGTTAAGTATCGCCTCCACTTTAGCGCTTTGACTACACTAAAGTGGTGAGCGCGACAGGGATCGAACCTGTGACCCGCTGATTAAAAGTCAACTGCTCTACCAACTGAGCTACGCGCCCACACCTCCGTATATATATTATTTCAACTTTTGGTCAACTACAGGTTTAAATTTATTTTTTATTTATATTAGCCATCATTCGTTCTTTGACCCTAGGAGATACAAAATCGTCTATTTCTCCACCTAAAATAGCTATTTCTTTCACCAATCGAGAGGAGATAAATTGATGGCGTTCCGAAGACATAAGAAACAGCGTTTCAACGTCAGGGTTAAGGCGTGCATTCATTCCCACCATTTGGAATTCGTATTCAAAGTCCGAAACGGCTCGTAGTCCTCTAATCACAAATTTAGCGTTGTGTTCATCAACAAAGTGCATCAATAGCGAGTTAAACGATGTGACCTCAATCTCACTCTGATAACCTCGAGCTTCATTATCTGCCTTTATGAGTCCAATTTCTTGGTTCACCATATCTCTACGCTCGTCCAAGCTAAACATTGGACTTTTACCGATGTTCTCCGCTGCAGCAACAATAAGCTTGTCAACAACTTTACTGGCTCGACGTATAATATCAATATGTCCATTCGTTATGGGATCAAACGTCCCCGGGTATACCGCTATGCGCACAAGAACCTCCATCGTCACTCAATTTCAGGTGCACGAAAAATAACCAAGCCTTTAAGTGAATATCAAGTTTTATTTGGTTCTTATCTTAATCTGGCTGCTCATTAGAGCTAGGTGTTTCACTTTCACCATTCATATCATCGCCAATCAAACTTACAGATACGACTTTTTCCCCATCCTCAACTCTAAAAATCCATACCCCTTGGGTTCTTCGCCCAGTAATTCCGATTTCATCAACTAGACAACGTATAAGTTGGCCGCTATCTGTCACAAGCATAATCTGATCAGAGTTATTCACAGGGAAACCGGCAACGACCTGACCAGACCTTTCAGTAACATCGATATTCCAAACGCCTTGCCCTCCCCGATTACTTGTTCTGTACTCGTAAGCAGAGGTCCGTTTCCCAATTCCCTTTTCTGTCACAGTTAGAATAAATTCTTCTGCTCCACCCAAATATGCTAGTCTCTCATCTGAAAGCATTATATCAGGCTTTTCAACTTCGCCTTCCTGATCAGTGACTGTGGATCGTCTGAGATAGGAGGTCTGCTTTAAATAGATTTCTCTTTCTGAAATTTCTGCTGCTTCGGGGGTCTCGTGTTCGACACGCACCAATATAGACATACCAACAATAGCATCACCATTGATAAGTTTTATTCCACGAACTCCCATTGATCCGCGGCTTCTAAAAACCCTGACATCAGAAACACCAAATCTTATAGCTTTACCGTCTCGGGTTACGAGAAGAACATCATTCTTTTCGCTACATGGTTGTACACTAATTAACCGCTCGCCCTCCTCAAGCTTCATGGCTATCTTTCCATTACGCTTAATATTTGTGAAATCGGAAAGCGCATTCCGCCGCACTGTGCCTGCCGACGTGGCAAACATAACCTGTAAATCATCCCAGGTATCTTCGTCCACCGGCATGGGCATAACAGTTTGTATCCACTCACCTTCCTCTAAAGGCAATAAATTTACCATCGCCTTACCGCGAGCTTGGGGCGTTCCCAATGGGAGCCTGTATACCTTCATTTGATATACCATTCCCCGGGAAGTGAAAAATAAGACTGGTGTATGTGTATTGGCAACAAAGAGGCGATCAACTACGTCTTCATCACGTGTCGACATCCCCGAACGCCCTTTACCTCCTCTATGTTGCGCCTTGTATGTCGAAAGCGGAACCCGTTTGATATAACCTTTCAAGCTAACCGTTATAACCATATCTTCGCGCTGTATTAGATCTTCTATATCATGTTCGAATTCGTTTTCCTCTAAAACTGTGCGGCGGTCATCAGCGAAGTTTTCTTTCGCTTCCAGCAATTCCTCTTTTACCACTTGGATCAACTTGTCTCTCGATTGGAGGATAGTTAGGTAATAATTAATTTGTTCTGAGAGTTCTTTTGTTTCGTCGACAAGTTTGCTCCGCTCCATACCCGTCAAGCGCTGGAGCCTAAGTTCGAGTATAGCGCGTGCTTGAGCATCCGATAGTCTGTATTTACCATCGATAACATCGTGCTCCGGGTCATCTATAATCTCAATAAATTCAGCAACGTCTGCCGCGGGCCAATCTGTCTCCCTCAATCCTTTTCTTGCTTCACCAGCGTCGGCAGCTGCTCTGATAAGGATAATTATATTTTCAATATTATTCAATGCTACCAACAGTCCTGCAAGAATATGCGCGCGCTCACGCGCCTTCCTTAAAAGAAATGTTGTTCGTTTAGTGACAACTTCCTCTCTAAAAGCAACGAATGCAGAGATAATATCTTTTAAATTTAGCTGTTCAGGTCTGCCACCATTCAAAGCTAACATATTTACACCAAATGAACTCTGCATAGACGTATGACGATAAAGTTGGCTCAATACAACTTCCCCTACAGCGTCTCGTTTGAGCTCAATAACCATGCGGACGCCATCGCGATCACTCTCATCTCGAAGATCAGCTATGCCCTCAATAACCTTATCTCTTACTACCTCGCCTATTCTCTCAAGCAATCGCGCCTTGTTCACTTGGTAGGGGATCTCAGAAACTACGATTGCCATTCTATCTTTTCTGATTTCCTGAATTTCTGCTTTAGCACGCATAACGATGGAACCACGCCCAGTCATGTAAGCGTCTCTTATTCCCGTTTTACCTAGGATGATACCTCCAGTAGGGAAGTCAGGACCGGGAATGACATTTAGAAGTTCCTCTATAGTTAATTCTCTGTTTTCTATAAGTGCAAGACATCCATCAATAACTTCCCCCAGGTTATGAGGAGGAATATTGGTTGCCATGCCAACCGCAATACCCCCAGCACCATTTACTAGTAGATTTGGGAATTCTGCCGGCAATACCGAAGGTTCTTCAGATGTTTCGTCATAATTTGCAACAAAATCTACAGTGTCTTTATCAATATCTCGCAGCAAACCTTCTGCCGATTTAGCCAAACGAGCTTCTGTATATCTGTGTGCAGCTGGCGGATCGCCATCCATCGAGCCAAAATTTCCTTGGCCGTCGATAAACGGCAACCGCATAGAGAAATCTTGAGCCATTCTGACCATAGAGTCGTATATTGGGCTATCACCGTGCGGATGAAACTGCCCCATTACATCCCCAACGATTCTCGCTGATTTCCTATAAGGACGGGTCCAATCGTACCCACCCTCTTTCATAGCGTAAAGAATTCTTCGATGAACTGGCTTAAGTCCGTCACGGACATCCGGAAGCGCCCGAGAGACTATAACGCTCATCGCATAATCCAAATATGAGCGTTTCATTTCGCCTTCGATTGAAACCCCTTTTATATCTGGTAAATCTTGTTCCGAATCAGTCATTTTCTCAAGGATCTATCGGCGAAAAATACAATTTTATTTATTAAATTCAATTGGTTAAAGACTAAATTTTAATATCAATATTCCACCCCTATTATAACATATATACCAGCCAGTAACAAACGCACCTTGGAACTCGCAAGAACGGTAACCTCGTATAGAAGTAACCTGAAAAGAGTTTATCAATAAAATTTCTTCTAATTTCTACAAGACGCTTTTTTAGAACGGTATTTCGTCATCCAAATCTTCGAATTTACTTCCGGCGTCATTAGAATTCTCAACCATATTTTGAGATGAACCACCATCAAAACCGGGATCTGGCGAGATGTAATTTCCAGCCGAGCCTTGATCTTGACGGTTACCTAGCATAGTTAGCTCTCCTCTATACCGCTGTAACACCACCTCTGTCGTGTATTTTTCCTGCCCTGGTTCGCCCCATTTCCGGGTTTGTAATTGCCCTTCGATATAAACAGTTGAACCTTTTCTAAGATATTGTTCGGCTATATTACCCAGTGCTTCATTAAAAATTACGACTCGATGCCATTCCGTGCGTTCCCGGCGCTCGCCTGAGTTTCTATCCTTCCAGGTTTCCGAAGTTGCTAAAGACAGTTGAACTATTTTTCCTCCATCTTGCATACTCCTTACTTCCGGGTCGCGACCCAAATTTCCTACTAAAATGACTTTATTTATGCTTCCTGCCATGTTCACCACTCGCCCAAATTTGAAAGTATTTTATGTTTACACAATTTATCCATTTTAACTAGCAAGAAGGTCTGAATTGTATGTTATTTTCTTTATCTCGACCTTACTGTATCTACAAAATTCGAAAAATAATTTCTGACCATCTAGCTGTCTTTTATTAAAATACCTTTTCTTATTTGCCATTAGATCCTACTTAATGTAGGTCTTTTTATCGCTAATTTTGTGAACAATAGCTATGTCCCACAATCAAAGTATTAACAAGCTCATAGTTCGTGGCGCACGCGCTCACAATTTAAAGGCTGTGAACGCCACACTGCCAAAAGATAGTCTTGTTGTAATTACCGGGCCAAGCGGCTCTGGTAAATCATCGCTTGCTTTCGATACAATTTACGCCGAAGGGCAGAGGCGCTACGTAGAAAGCCTATCAGCATATGCTCGGCAGTTTTTGGAGCTAATGCAAAAGCCCGAAGTTGATATGATAGAAGGTCTCTCCCCAGCCATATCAATAGAGCAAAAAACTACTTCTAGGAATCCCCGATCTACAGTGGGTACTGTTACTGAAATTTATGATTATTTAAGGTTACTGTTTGCTAGGATAGGAATACCCTATTCGCCAACAACGGGTAAACCCATTGAAAGTCAGACGGTTAGCCAAATGGTGGATGCGGTTTTAGCGTTACCTGCCGAGACAAGATTATTAATACTTGCGCCCGTAATTCGAGGACGGAAGGGTGAATTTAAAAAGGACTTTGCAGAATATCGAAAAAAAGGTTTTCAAAGAGTAAAGATTGATGGTGAGGTTTACGATTTAAATGACACACCGGCTTTAGATAAAAACATAAAGCATGATATAGAAGTCGTGGTGGATCGAGTTGTGGTACGCGAGGGCCTTGAAGCAAGGTTAGCCGATTCTATTGAGACAGTTCTTGATCTATCTGACGGGTTGCTGATTGCTGAAAATGCGGATACAGCTGAACAAGCCACCTTTTCGGCCAAGTTTGCTTGCCCAGTATCAGGCTTTACGATAGAGGAAATTGAACCAAGATTGTTTTCCTTTAACAATCCCTTTGGAGCGTGTCCCGATTGTGAGGGTCTTGGCACCAAGTTATATTTTGACAAAGACCTCATTATACCAAACTGTAAGCTAAGTCTTCAGCAAGGCGCCGTGGCACCTTGGGCTTCATCACCTTCAAAGTATTATAACCAAACACTAAAAAGCCTTTGCGTTCACTTTTCTGCATCCATGAGCACCCCTTTTGAAGATTTATGCCTTGATTTTCAGAACGCTTTGTTGTTTGGAACCGGTGGAACGCCAGTTGAAATGACATATGATGATGGATCTCGCTCTTACACCACCCAAAAGCCATTTGAAGGTTTAGTGCCAAATCTAGAACGCAGATTTAGAGAGACTGACTCCAATAGATTAAGAGAGGAACTAAGCCGATACCAATCGGCTGCAAACTGCGAGACGTGTGAAGGACAACGCCTCAAGCCAGCCGCACTTGCTGTGAAAATACACGGTTCAACCATTACTGATGTCACTAATTTCTCAATTTCGGAAGCTGTCGATTGGTTTGAAGAAATTGAAGCATTTCTTAAACCAAAGCAAGTTACGATAGCGGAACGCATTTTAAAAGAAATTAGAGAGAGGCTAGGCTTTCTGAAAAACGTAGGTTTAGATTACCTAACGCTTTCGAGAACTTCGGGTACCTTGTCGGGGGGAGAGAGCCAACGCATAAGACTAGCGTCGCAAATAGGGTCAGGGTTGACTGGCGTGCTTTACGTCCTTGATGAACCTTCTATAGGACTGCATCAACGTGACAACGAACGCCTTCTAAAGACATTGCAGAGACTTAGGGATTTAGGTAACACAGTTATAGTTGTGGAACATGATGAAGACGCCATTAGAAGCGCCGACTATGTTCTAGATATGGGACCTGGAGCAGGAAAACACGGTGGAACAGTAGTAGCCGAAGGTTTACCAGAGGAGATTATACAATCCCCAGCAAGTCTTACTGGAAAATACCTTTCTGGAGTTCTGGAAATAGAAACCCCAAGAGTCAGGAGGCCCATCTCAGAAGAACGTAAATTTAGAGTAACCGGTGCCCAAGCTAATAATCTTAAAAATATCACAGCAAGTATTCCACTCGGCACATTTACTTGCGTAACAGGTGTCTCTGGGGGTGGAAAATCCTCTTTAGTAATCGAAACCATCTGGAAAATAGCGGCGCGTGTTTTGCATTCTAGTAGGTTACTTCCAGGACCATACGAGACTGTTGAAGGACTAGAATTTCTGGATAAAGTAGTCGATATCAATCAATCGCCGATCGGGCGAACTCCAAGATCTAATCCAGCAACTTACACCGGCGCTTTTACACCCATACGAGAATGGTTCTCTGGACTACCAGAGGCTAGGGTGCGCGGATACGGTCCAGGACGTTTTTCATTTAATGTGAAGGGTGGTAGATGTGAGGCGTGCCAAGGTGACGGCGTGATAAAAATTGAGATGCACTTCTTACCGGACGTTTATGTCCAATGTGAAACGTGTAAAGGTAAACGCTATAATAGAGAAACTCTTGATGTTCGATATAAGAACAAGTCGATAGCTGACGTTTTAGAAATGACTGTCGATGAGGGTGTTGATTTTTTTAAAGCAATTCCATCAATTCGAGAAAAATTAATTACCCTGCAACGTGTTGGTTTAGGATACATAAATATTGGGCAACCTGCTACCACACTTTCAGGTGGGGAAGCTCAACGAGTAAAGCTTTCTAAAGAATTAGCTAGGCGGGCTACCGGCAAAACACTCTATATATTAGATGAGCCAACTACCGGGCTTCATTTTGATGATATTAAGAAACTGCTAAACGTTTTGCACACACTGGTGGACCAGGGGAATACCGTAGTCGTCATAGAACACAATTTAGATGTAATTAAAACAGCAGACTGGATCATAGATATTGGCCCAAATGGGGGCAACTTAGGCGGTTCAATTGTTACCGAAGGCACTCCAGAGGATATAATTAACGTTAGAGAAAGTCAGACTGGTTTTTACCTTAAATTATTAACAGAACGACAAGGTAAGGTATTTTCTAAGGCTATTTGAAATTAACACTCATCTCAATATTGAGATACAACCGGATAAACTATTCTGGATTTTAAAATAATGAGACATATTCATATAATCGGTGGAGGTTTAGCTGGTTGTGAAGCCGCCTGGCAGCTTGCTAGACGAAATGTTGAATGTATTTTGTACGAAATGCGTCCTCAAATTATGACTGAAGCACACGTGACATCAAACCTAGCAGAATTGGTGTGTTCAAATTCGTTCCGATCAGACGATAGCACAGCAAACGCCGTAGGCGTTCTACACGAGGAAATGCGTCGATGTGATTCACTAATAATGAAGGCCGCCGACACCGCTCGCCTTCCCGCCGGAAGTGCACTGGCAGTAGATAGACACCTTTTCTCTGAGAGCGTAGAGGAAGCAATCACTGAAGAAAAATTGATCAATTTAGAACGTAAAGAAATGACCTTAAGCCAGCTATCCGCAGATGCCAATGTGATAATTGCAACTGGCCCCCTTACCTCCTCTCGACTATCAGATGAAATTGCTATCTTGAGTGGAAGAGAATCTCTGGCATTTTTTGATGCGATTGCTCCTGTCGTATACACAGAAAGTATAGATTTCTCGAAAGCCTGGTATCAATCACGGTACGACAAAAACACTGAATTAAATAGTTCCGGGGACTACATAAACTGCCCATTAAACAAAAAGGAGTATGATGATTTTATCGACGATTTAACGTCCCAGGAAACTATTGAATTCAAGAGCTGGGAGAAAGAGACACCTTATTTTGAAGGGTGTATGCCTATAGAAGAAATGGCCCGTCGAGGACGAGAAACTCTTAGATTTGGTCCTATGAAACCAGTTGGCTTAACCAATCCTCATACAGACGAGCAGCCTCATGCTGTTGTGCAGCTTCGCCAAGATAACCAGGCAGCCTCGTTATATAATATGGTAGGCTTTCAAACCAAAACTCGACACAGCAATCAAAAACAACTTTTTAGAAGAATACCTGGTTTAGAGAATGCAGAATTCGCTAAACTGGGGGGGGCTGCACAGAAATACATTTATTAACTCCCCACGCCTATTGGATGCAACTTTACGATTCAAACGACAAGAACGAATACGATTTGCAGGACAAATAACAGGCGTTGAGGGCTATTTAGAAAGCGCTGCTATCGGATTATTAGCAGGCATGTTTTTTTCTAATGAAATTTTGGGCAGCGAGCCACAAATACCACCGAAAAATACCGCTTTGGCGTCATTGCTCTCTCATATCACAAATGCAGAGCATCAAGATAATTTTCAACCAACCAACATAAACTTTGGATTATTCCCAGAGTTGCCAAACAAGATAAATCATAAGGGCAAAACACTACGTTTAAAGGGCACTGAGAAAAAAAAGGCCCTTTCAGAGAGAGCACTAAATGATTTAAATGCTTGGATTAATTCTAATTAAAAATGTTTTATATCAAAACTTTTTGAAACAATAGTTAAAAGCAAGTACCCAAACGCCCCAGTTCGTTGGTTGGCTCAACCGAAGATCAAAAAGGTCGTAATTAAGTCTTTTCAGTTGTTTAATATACAAACCGGTCAAACTTGCTAGTAATAAGCAAGGCATAGACCCCCTCTCTATATTTTGTTCAGTTTTACGGGCTTTTAAAAGGAGGCTTTCACCAATTTCTGTAATTGCTACTCCAATTGACCTTAAAGATTGATTTTCTTTCCCATTTTTGAAAATTTCTTGAGAAACTTCACATCTATCTAACAAACTTTTGGGAACAAGAATACGATCATAATTCAGTAAAAAACGAGTGGACCTTAGTACGCCTATCAAACCATAAGCAAGAGCAATATCTTGACACGCTTGCCGGATATGCTTGTCTGTTACATCCATCAAATCCAAGGCTATACATGTTATGGCTCCAGATGTATTTTTTATATACCTTTCTAATTCCTCGATCGTTTTGGGTTGCCTTTTTAATAAGTCATTTTCCCGTTCGTCAATGATCGATAGCATTAATTCCCGATTGAATTTTGGCTGACGATTTAATTTGTAAATTCCTTGCATAATTGGGTCGCTTGATAAATTAATCTCAGTTTTTGACGCCAGCAAAGTTTCTCTCCACCATTGCAAACGTATTTCCCCGAGGTTCGCTTCTTGCGTCCGAAATGGTATAGCTGCCAGCTCATTATATAGGGCGTAAATCGCAAACAAAAGTTCTTGAACATCGCGATCAGCAAATAAGGTACATACATATCTATCTGGGTCGGCTTTTTTAACCAAGTCTCTATTAGCAATTAATAAACTGCCCAAGGTCAGTCACCTAGTTCAGATTCGAAATTTTTCTTCAAGGGCCTGCCCTCGCTCTATAAGAATTTGAACATTATCTTGCGCTACTCTATATAATTGATCGTAGACACCAATCAATTTATTTAGGGCAATTTTTTCAGAAAACCCAAGTAACTTGTTAAGTTCAAACAGAACCTCGTGCCCATTACAATAAAATGGCTCCGCTCTTTGGATTAAGTTGTTTGCTAAATTTACAATAGCCGGGTCTTTGTTTTTTAACGACGATGAAAGTGTCGATCGTGACAAACCATTCTCGAATAATAGTTCATTGGGAATGGTGATTAATCTTGGCGATGCGATAGCATCTTTTGTTAGGTCTCGTACAATGTGCACTATATAGCAATAAATTGCCAAATCACGAGCATAGTAACTCAATTCATGAGGCAACTTGTATTCAAAATGCTTTTCTTTGGTATAAGTGGCGGCAAGTAAATAAATGTATATCGAAGCTGGAGCGATTGTAGCGCCCTTGCAATAATGTAAAAAATCATCCCAAGACTGCATATCCGACCCCTTAATATCCATTGCCAGTGACGCAGCGAGATCCCTCCAAACGGATTGTGTTAAATCGCTTCTACCAATAGTATATTTGAGAGCATGAATTATTCCCGGTGACAAAGGTCCTCCACCTGTCTCTAGCTGCAAAACCTGTTGTAACCATCTAGAAAGTTTTCTTTCGAAGCTAGCCTCTAATTTATTCCGACCTTTCGCATCAAGTTTTAAAAAATCTTCGTCAATTACATCGTCGATTATGCGCATCGCTGCATACGTCGCATAAAAAAATTCTCTCCTAGGAGTGTTGAGAATTTGCGAGGCATAAAAGAAGTTAGCATTAGCTTTTTTTGCAACCAAACGACACGTTGCTATGCCTGCCTTGACTTCTTTAGGTTTAATCAACTGGAAACAAAACGGCCGCCACCCTTCTGTCCTCCGCACACAGAACATTAAATGTACGACACGCGGCACCTGTATTCATTATGTCCAATACGCAATTTTGTTGCCGGACGAATTCCTTCTCTATTTCTGGTATCAGGCTTATATTTTTTCCAGTTCCATAAAGCAATACTGATGGACTATAGCCCGTTTGGAAAACTTCGCGCAATAATCGGAAACTACTCTCATCAGCCTCAAAATTTTCGGGAGAAAAACAGGACTCAGGAAATACAATAATAGGAGCGGTATAAACCACCCCCGATATTTTAAAGGCTCCATCGCCATAACTTTCTATTAATTGCCGACCTTTAGAGACAAGAGGCGTCACATCCATTAATAATTTTTACCTCTCGTCTTCAGGAGCCTGCAAACCGCTTTGGTCGCCATCACCTCGCTTCAATTTAACGTAAAGTAGTATAGGAACAGCTATAAATATCGATGAATACGTACCTATGCAAACGCCCCAGATCATAGCTAGAGCGAAATCGGCTAAAACAGCACCACCAAAGAAAAATATCGAAAACAATGCAAGTAGGGTAGTTACCGATGTCATCGTAGTTCTGGACAAAGTTTCGTTAATCGACATGTTAAATACTTCGGATAATTCTAACTGTCTGTACTTGCGCAAATTCTCTCGCACTCTGTCGTATACTACTACAGTGTCGTTTATAGAATATCCTGCTATTGTAAGTATGGCTGCTACAGTGGCTAAATTAAACTCATACTGTAATAAAGCAAATAAACCAACTGTGCTCACTATATCATGCGACAGAGCAGCAATAGCTCCTAAACTGAACTGCCACTCGAAGCGCAACCAGATATAAATTAATATGGATAAGAGAGCTAAGCAGATCGCAATTATTCCGGCCTCTTTCAATTCCTTGCCCACCGTCGGGCCAACAAATTCTGTTCTGCGATATTCAAACTCACTGCCAAGGCGATCCTTAACTTTATTGATGGCAGCCATCTGCTCTTTTTCTGCACCATCTTGCCGTTGGATCCTTACAAGAGCATCTGTTTCCTTGCCAAATTCTTGAATGGTCACTTCGCCAAGTCCTAAAGTGGATAGCCTGTCTCTTATCTGCGGAATGTTTACAGCATTAGACGAACGGATTTCCATCAAGATGCCCCCTCTAAAATCAATTCCAAAATTTAACCCTAGGGAGGTTAAACAAAAAACAGATGCTAGAAGGATTATAGCGGATAACGTAAAAGCAAAACCCCGCTTATTGACAAATCGGATGTTTGTTCCAGCAGGCACAAAACGAATAGGTTTGAGCATTATAAATCCAATACACTCAAATAGGTAAAGAACTAGGTCGCTTGCCTCGCAACCACAGAACAATCAAAAATCTTGTTAACATAATCGATGTAAACATTGACGTAAGAATTCCAATAGCTAGCGTTACAGCAAATCCTTTGATTGGCCCGGAACCAAAAGAATAAAGGCAAATTGCAGCAAATAGAGTAGTTAAATTTGAGTCAATGATCGTGGTTAATGCTCTTTTATATCCTGCATCTATCGCTGATATCGGTGTGCGACCCAATAAAACCTCTTCCCTGATTCGTTCAAAAATGAGCACATTCGCATCGACTGCCATACCGATAGTAAGAACAATTCCGGCTATTCCCGGAAGAGTGAGGGTCGCTTGTAGAGCTGATAAGGCGCCCAAGATAATGACGATATTAAAAAACAGAGCTAAATTCGCAAAAATTCCAAACAAACCGTAAGCGACAACCATAAAGATAATCACAAGACACAAACCAATTATACTTGCTAGTTTGCCGGCCTCTATAGAATCAAAGCCTAACCCGGGCCCAACTGTTCGCTCTTCCAGAACTGTCAGAGGGGCTGGTAACGCACCGGCTCTTAGTAGAAGAGCCAAATCATTAGCAGTTTTTACAGTGAAGCTACCAGAAATAATGCCAGAGCCACCTAAAATAGGTTCCCGAATAACCGGCGCACTTATAACCTTGTTGTCAAGTATAATAGCAAATGGTCGGTTTACATTTTCACTTGTCACTTTACCAAAACGTTTAGATCCATTTGTATCAAAACGGAAACTAACTACTGGTTGACCATCTTGAAATGTCGCCTGTGCGTCAATTAAATGCTCCCCGCTTACCATAACCCGTTTTTTTACTAGATATAAGGAAGGCTCGCTTGCACTCTCCACTAAAGGAGCCAAGAGCTCTGATCCAGAAGGAACCCTGGTTGCAACTGCCTCATTTACCGATTTACTTAGATCGACAAGCCGAAAAACCATCTTAGCTGTTTGACCCAGCAGTGCCTTGATTCTATCTGGATCATCGACCCCCGGTAACTGAACCAAAATTCTATCAGTGCCTTGGCGCTGTATTGTAGGCTCTCTAACACCAGTCTCATCGATGCGTCTTCGCACTATCTCAATAGACTGCTGCAGTGCCAGTAATTTGCGCTCTTCTAAAGCCTCATCTCGCGGAGTGATTTTTACAAAGCCATTACTATCAAACTCAACGTCGCTTTTTAGATCTACATTAGTCAATAAGTCCTTTGATGCAGGAAAGTCTTCCTTTTTTCGGATTTTAACTGAAACGCTGGTTTCAGTTGAACCAAGTTTAGAATAACCAATCCTTGCTTTTCGTAGCTTTTTCCGAACGTCTGTTGAAATCTCCTCAAGATATTCTTTAATCACAACGTCTAGATCCACTCTAAGCAATAAGTAAGACCCGCCTTGCAAATCTAATCCCAAGCTAACACGCTTTCCTGGTGCAAAATTTGGCCAGTTTTCGTTAATCTCTGTCTTTAAAAAGTTTGGGACGGCATATACTGTGCCAATTAAACATATCACGACTACTAAAGTCATTTTCCAGGCGGGAAACTGCAACATAATTTGTTTTCCGTTTACTTAAAAAGATACTTAGCTGTAAAATTAACCCTCACCTTTAGACGTCACCTCTGCAACCATCCCTCGCCTTACCTTAACTCTGACGTTTTCAGCTATATCCAATTCAATCTCGTCCCGGTCGTCGTTAACCTTTGCTACTTTTCCCATTAAGCCGCCGTTTGTAACAATTCGGTCATTACGCCGTATTTTAGAGAGCATTTCTTTATGCTCTTTTGCCCTTTTTTGTTGAGGGCGGATTAGTAGAAAATAGAAAACAACAAAAATAAGTACTAATGGCGCTAAAGCCATGAGGTCGAAACCACCCCCCGCGCCGGCACCTTGTGCATAAGCCGTAGAAATTAACATTTTACTTCTCCTGTACAACCGACAATAACGAGCTTTATTACGTTAGTTTATCGATTTTATTTTTATCGCCGGATTATACTCGCAAGACAACGAAAAGTAATCACTAATCTAAGTAATTAGTAATTTATAAATGAAATCATGCCGCTAATTCCGTCATCGGATCAATCGCTTGCGAGCCTTTTCTTATTTCAAAATGGAGTTGGGGCCTATTTACCTTACCGCTAGTTCCTATTGTTCCTATAGTCTCCCCCCGCTTAACCGTATCACCTTTCCTAACTAAAACTTTATCAATATGGGCATAGGCAGTTGTCCATCCGTCTGAGTGCCTGACTAATAAAAGATTACCAAACCCTTTAATACTATTTCCTGCATATGCAACAACGCCATTTTCCGATGCAAAAACCGGCGCACCCCGTGGAGCGGCAATATTAATACCATCATTATGCAATCCCCCTCTACGAGGACCAAATCGGGATATTATTGTTCCACGAACAGGCCAAAGAAAATACTTCCCACCTCGTCCGGAAGGCTTAGGTAAAAAGGTATTATTTTTGCGTGTTCTCTTTTTTTCGAGACGAGTTCGTTCGATTGGCCGTGGTTTGGGAAAGGGTGAAAAAACAAATGCGTTTTGCGCGCTAAAAACGGTTCTTAGATTCTTTTCTGCAGGATTTGCTTTGCCACTGGTTGAGTTGGGGATTTTTAATGCTTGTCCTCTTTTAAGCTGATAAGGTGGCTTCAAATTATTTAATTCGACCAACGTCCTCATATCCACATTATACTTTCGTGAGACTGCAAAAACGGTCTCACCCGTGAAAACAGTATGATAATTAGGAATTGGAATGATTAACTTCTGGCCGACCAAGATCTTGTAAGGCGCGACCAATCCATTTCGTAAAATTAAGTCGCGGATAGCTATCCCATTGCTTTTTGCAATAGAATATACTGTCTCGCCCTTTTCTACTTTGACTGTTTTCGTTTTTGAAAAACTCTTTTTTGGTCCTGCATTATAAT
>CACHDV010000015.1 GCA_902578675.1 uncultured Alphaproteobacteria bacterium | reverse complement strand
TGGTATACTTTGGGATCGTCTAGTGTCTATTACTGACGAAATAGAGTCGACACTAGTTAGGACCTCCTTTTCAACAATTGTTTCTGAGAGCTACGATTTGACGGTGGTTATTCTTGATCGCGAGGGTAGACTAGTAGCTCAAGGTAGTCATTCTATCCCTGTTTTTATTGGCACCGCGCCCAGGACCTTGAAATATATGCTTCAAAAATTTCCGCCCCAAACATTAATGCCTGGAGACGTTATATGTACTAATGACCCCTGGATGGGAACAGGTCATATGTTTGATATCAGCGTGATGAGACCCATTTTTTCAACAGCAAAAGGCACGTTACTAGGATACACGATGTCCATAACACACCTGCCAGATGTGGGAGGTATTGGATTTGGAGCGGCAGCATCCGAGATCTATCATGAAGGACTTAGACTTCCGATCGTAAAACTAGCTGAAAGCGGTGTTATAAATGAATTTCTTCTAGATCTCATAGCTGTAAATGTTCGGACACCGGAGTCTACCATCGGTGATTTGCGAGCCAATATTGCTTGTAATGAGGTCGGGGGAAGGCAATTAGTAGAATTTATGAACGAATATGCAATAGATGATCTATCCGCATTAAGTAATGCTATAAGAAACCAATCAGAACTCGCTATGAGAGAAAAGATTAAGGATATAAGAAATGGCACTTATGACAACAGTATTTTGATTGAAGCCATAGATGAGCCCATAACCCTTTCTTGTAAGGTTGAGGTAGAGGATGAAAAAATAGAGATCGATTTTGATGGCACGGGAGGGTGTGTGTCTCGTGGTATAAACGTGCCATTTTGTTATACCAATGCCATGTCTTTATATTCTATTAAATGTCTTACGATACCAAATTTACCGAATAATGAAGGGGCTGCTAGGCCTGTTTCTGTATCCGCTCCGGAAGGTTGTTTGCTAAACGCCCAACCACCGTTTCCGACAGGTGCGCGTCATGCGATTGGCCATTTCGTTCCGGGATTAATATTTGGGGCGTTAGAGGAGGCGGCTGCGGATAAAATACAGGCTGATAATGGAATGATCGATCTCCTAACAGTGCAAGGTACACATCCCGATGGTAGACCAATCTCTACTATTCATTTCGTATCTGGAGGATTTGGTGCATTACACGGTTTAGACGGACGTGACTGTTTGCCTGGGCCATCAAATATGGCTGCGGTTCCGGTAGAGATTTGGGAGTCAATAACAGGCATGAGTGTACTCAGTAAAAAAATGATACCAGATAGTGGTGGGGCGGGAGAATTTCGTGGTGGTGTCGGACAAGAAGTAACATTAAGGAATGATACAGGAAAACCAATGACGGTCCTTTCCATGGGAAACCGGACTGAATTTGCGGCCCCAGGCTATAACAAAGGCAAACCAGGCGCTCTTAGGGAGCACCAAATTAATGGAAAGACAATTAATCCCAAAGGAGCACATGTTCTCGCTCCATTGGATACAATTACACTAAGACAGGCAGGTGGAGGCGGAATAGGCGACCCGAGGATGCGAGAAAAGAAAAAAATAGAGCGTGATCTTGCTTTGGGACTTGTTTCAAAAGAGGGAGCGGAGCGAGATTATGGGTATAACGCATAAGTCATCCAAATTTTGGGAAAAATTTGATCTCTTAACGTGTTCTCGTGAAAGAAAAAGGTATTTGACCTTAAACATACAAAAAGTAAGGCATTGATTGATGGATAATAAATGTAGAATTGGGATAGATGTCGGTGGGACATTTACGGACATAGTTGCTGTTTCAGATACTGGAACTGTTACATTTTCAAAAGCAGCGAGTACCCCAAATGATCCGTCAATAGGCGTTATGAATGCCGTAGAAAGATTGGCTGATGAATTAGGGATAAATTCGGAAACTTTATTATCGAAGACGGAGAGTATTGTTCACGGTACAACTGTTGCTACCAACGCCCTTCTTGAACGTAAAGGTGCTAAAACTGGATTGTTGACGACCCTTGGGCACCGAGATGTCTTAGAAATGAGAGAAGGGTTAAAGGATGATCGTTACAATATGAGACTACCAGCACCCGCCCCGCTAGTGCCAAGATTTTTGAGGTTAGGTGTCCGTGAGAGAATTAAACCGGATGGTAGAATTCATACTGAATTAGATAACACCTCACTAGATGAAGCCATAAATAAGTTGCGAGAAGAAAAGGTTACGTCGGTGGCTGTCTGCTATTTGCATGCTTATAAAGAGCCAAAGCACGAGCAGGAAACGAAAAAGATTTTAGAAGCAAAATTACCTGGTGTTTCTGTGTCGATTTCATCTGAAGTCTTCCCAGAGATTAAAGAATATGAGCGCGTATCGACGACAATAGTAAACGCTTATGTGCGTCCCATAGTCGAAAATTATCTTAATCGACTTGAAGAGAGGCTCAAAAATGCGGGCTACAAGGGGTCGGTATTGATTATTTTATCTCACGGTGGTGTGGCTCCAATTGAGGAAGCCATAAGATTGTCTGCTGCAACAGTTCTATCGGGTCCAGCTGGTGGAGTGGCGGGCAGTAAATACGGAGCCTCGTTGATAGGCGCAGGAGATTTAGTGCCTTTTGATATGGGGGGCACGAGCACGGATATTTCGATGATTGTTAATGGTGAACCAGCCTTGTCATCGACAAGGGGCATAGCCGGTCAAAGAATAGCTCTTCAGTCACTAGATATAGTTAGCATTGCTTCTGGTGGTGGTTCTATTGCGAGGGTCGATGCTGGGGGTATCCTCCGTGTCGGTCCTGAGAGTGCAGGTGCTTTACCGGGACCGGCCTGCTACGGAAAAGGTGGAACAGAAGTAGCTGTAACAGACGCCAGTGTTGTCTTGGGTTTTCTAGATCCGGGAAACTTTCTTGGCGGACGAGAGACCCTAGACGTGGCGGCTGCAGAGGCTGCTTTAAGTCGTTTAGCTAATCAATTATCGGTGGAGCCGGCTGAAGCAGCAGAGGGTGTTCATAAAGTTATAAATACGCAAATGGCGGAGGGTATCAGATTAGTTTCGGTACGAAGAGGTGTTGATCCGAGAAAATTTGCGCTTCTTTCCTTCGGGGGAGCAGCAGGGATTCATATTACGGAAATAGCCCGTCAGTTGGAAGTCCAGAGAGTCATTATTCCAAGGACCGCAGCTGTTTTATCCGCTTGGGGTATGTTAGCTACTGACTTAAGATATGAAGTTAGCAGAACCCATATTGGCGATACTGGCTCGTTAAAAGCAGGAGATGTCCGTGAGGTGTTTTCTGAAATGGAGCTGGAAGGCAGAAGCAGGTTAAAAGAGGCATTTGACGGCGACGTAAGTATCAGTAGGTCGGCAGACATGCGTTACGGCGAACAAATTTATGAGGTGGATGTTTCACTAGACGACGTGGATTTTAGCGACGACGATTTAATGAAAAGCATTTCGGACCGTTTTCACAAAAGGCATGAAGAGCTTTTTACTTATAGTTTGCCGGATCAAGACGCTGTTCTTGTAAATGGCCGTCTTGCGGCTATAGGCGCGTTGCCTGATTTACCTCAGGAACCAAAAACAGAGGCGCGTGCCGCAAGCGGGCACCGCACAACAAGAAAAATCTTTCTAGCAGGTTGGGTTGACGCGCCAGTTTTCAATCTTGAGGAGCTTGTTCCCAGTCAAAAGATTGAAGGTCCTGCGATTATCGAGTCTTCGACAACAACTGTAGTCTTGCGGTCCGACGATAAAGCAGAGGTAACAGACAATTTGTGGCTGAACATTCTAGTTGGAAAACAATAATTCAAATTAAAAAATGAAAATTTCAATCACACTTGAGCATAATTTTTCCAATATGTTCACTTGATTCCATCAGTGCATGAGCTTTTGAAGCATCACTTAACTCGAATGTTTTATAAAGCACAGGTTTTATAGACCCGTTTTCATATAAAGGCCATACGTGTTCTTTCAAATCGCTCGCAATCTGTCCTTTTTGTTTAACAGTTCTTGGACGCAACGTAGAACCGGTCAGCGTTAAACGCATCGTTAACATCTTAATGAAATTAAATTTTTCGACCACTGGGGTTTTTAGAAAGGCAATTTGACAAAGTCGTCCGTCAACATTAAGGCAATCAATATTGCTTTGTAGATAGTCTCCACCCACCATATCTAGAATGACATCTGCCTTACCTTCTGCTTTCATGACCTCAACAAAATTTTCTTTATTATAGTTAATGGCTCGGTCCGCGCCTAAATTCATACATACATCGCACTTTTCATCACTCCCAGCTGTAATTACAATCCGGGCACCGAAACACTTTGCCATTTGTATGGCGGTAGTTCCTATCCCACTACTTCCACCATGTATTAAAAGAGTTTCATTTTCTTTCAGTTTGCCTCTCATAAATACATTAGCCCAAACGGTATAAGTCGTCTCTACTATGGAGGCGCCTTCCTCTAGAGAAAATCCATGTGGTATTGGCAGACATTGTAATGCTGGTGCTGTGCAGTATTCAGCATAGCCTCCGCCAGAAACGAGAGCACACACTTTGTCACCGGTTTTCCAATGATTTGCGTTCTGTGCGGCGCTCACAATCTCACCCGCTATTTCCAAACCCGGAATGTCCGAGGCACCCGGAGGAGGAGGGTAACCACCAAGCCGCTGTTGGACATCAGGTCGGTTAACACCGGCATAAGAGACACGAATTAAAACCTCGCCATCGTTAGGAATTGGGACGGGTCGTTCTGTTAGCACGAGACCTTCAGCAGGTCCAAATTCTTTAATTTCTACAGCATACATGCTGGCAGGAAGTTTTGACATTTATAACCTCAGAGAGTTGAAAAAAATTAAATTAATCCATGAGTTTTTTTGCGTCTCTGTTTCATGAGTTCGTGACCTTCTTCAGTGCCATCATGAAACGACCCAAACCATTTATCCATTGGAACAGTACCATCACCACCATAGTTGCATTCAAAATACTTATGATGAAGATAGTGAAAGTAGCGTTGCCCTAATGTTAAAGGAGTTTTGCCTCTAAAAAGGTATTTGTCGAAACCAAGGTGTCCAAGGGCAGGGGTCAAGCCGGTTGCTTGTATGTGTAAAATTGCATGTAGGGGATGCGAGAGAATTATCCAATGTATTAATACTCCGCTAAAATATAGCAAGTGTTCAATTGGATGCATAGCCAGACCTGACCATGGTCCGATATCGATATTTTTATGGTGAAGGGCGTGCACATGTTTATAGAGGAATTTAAAATGTAATAAGCGGTGAACCAAATAAAAGTGAGCGTCTCTAAAAATCGGTATAACCAGGAAAAGGACAATAAACCAGAATGGGCTGGACTCCCACGATAGAAAGGGTATCAAATTGTTTGCAAACGCCCACATAGTGATTACTTCGTAAGAGGTCCATATAGTGCAACCTGAAGCAACACTATGAAACATGTTGTCGTAGACTTGGTTGTTGAAAAAAAACCTCCGATGTTTCTCCTGTGGCCAATTTTTATTGAATGAATATTTCGTGCCTTGCGCTTTAATCATATGAAAACGTAAGTGCCACCCCCCAAATATTAAAAACATAAGTATTAGATTTCGGCCATAGATAAAAGCAATCCAATCGAGTTGAAATGTTTTCATCTCAACCAACGAAGGTGTGAGAAAAAACCATGTGCATAAGGCTAATGCCATATAACAAATATTTCGGGGTAGAAAATATCCTGGGTATCCAAAGATATATTTTACCAAAGGTAACGGCTTTGGAGGCCAAATAAAGAGTGGCGGTGTCTCAATCTTTACAGGTTCCCACTCTTCTCTTTCTATTGCCATGCTTTCAGCGTCCAATATATTTTTTTGAGTTTCTACAAGTCAGGAAAATGTGTCTAATGTCTAAAGTTTGGCTTGCGTAGTATAAAATAGAATAATTTATGACCCATTTTGTGTATAGCTATTAATGATCTTTTCCAATATTTTTACCAGATAGCGCTTGAACCCTTCAGGATTTTCAGACATTGGAAAGTGTCCCATCTCTTCCATAACCTCAAAATGTTCAGGATGAATTAGTTGAGCCAAGTCGTTACCCATTTCTGGCGTGGCGGAGACGTCATAATCACCATTTAGCAGGTATATTGGGCACTTGGAATTTTTTAAATCACTAACATTTGAATCTCGAAGGTCCCCGTCGTCAAAATAATAAAAAAGATCTCCTTTAAAAACCCCAGGGCCACTTTGCATGTAATGCCATATAGTTTCCCAGCGTTCATGCTGCGGAGACTGAGGCGCTGTCATTCCAGCCATAAGCGCTCCAGCTAGTTCACCTCCGTGCACGTCAGACCGATAAAGAATATCTTCTGGATTAGGGTCACCAATACTTCTATCTTCGGCAAATAAAGCCGACTGAAGACCAATAACTCCCCCTAGCCTATCACCAAAACTTAGAGCTAAGTGCAGCACAGCTCTTCCGCCAATTGAGCATCCCATTATGACTGGTCTTTCTAGTTTGAGGGCATCAACGAACGTCCTCACTAAATTGATATAACTTGAAGTTGTAAGTCGGTATTCGCTTTCTGCAAAACCATTGGGGGGGGGCTAGACTTTCCATGCCACGGCAAATCGAATGCGACAACCCTAAAATTTTTAGTAATTTCATTATCATTTAAAAGATGGCGATACTGCCGGCTGTCACTTCCTGCTGTATGGAGACAGACTAAGGGAATACCTGACCCGGCCTCTTCAAAGAAAATTCTATAGTTTGAATTTTCAAAACTCAAATTGAGGTATTGCCCACGTGTTTTTTCAATAAAGGGAACGTCGTGTAGATCATGCTGAGGTGGGCTGTCAACAATATTAGAAAACAACATTTCCAATATTAGTAGGTTTTGGTTAAATTTTTTTGTGTTGCCTTTTACCTTCAGGTTTTGCGTTCTCCTCATCGTTGATAAGCATTGAAAACCGGGTTTTGAAAAAGGTTTCTGTAATTCACGCCAAGCGAATTCAGTTGCTTCAAGGGTAAAATCTGAGCTTACACTGTTATCACAGGGGGTTAATTCTATAAAATCATTGCTTAATTTAAGCAAAAACGATGCGCGTTTTGCCTTTAAATTAACTAGAACAGGTGTGTGGATAGTTCTTGATGAGAGAATTTTAGCCGTTCTTGTTTTATCTAAAAGTTTTTCGAACACCTTCGCCTCTTTGATTATTTATGAATTAATAACCAGTTACCAATTCTGACAATTTTGTGATGATCATATCGGGTTTAGCTGCTGTGTTTTTTGGCAGGGTGCCATCACCCTGAGGGTCTCGCCATATCGAAAAAATGCCTAATTTCTGGGGTGCAATTACCTCCCACTCTAGGTTATCGCCAACCATCCACGTTTCTGACGCGTTAACATCTAAGGCTATTAACGCTTTTTTGTACGCGCCTAATTCAGGTTTCCCAATTCCAGCTTCACCTTCGATTTGAATGTGATCAAAATGATTTTCAAGATCGAATTTGTTTATTTTTTTTCTTTGTGCGGTTGATGTCCCATTCGTTACTAGTGCTAGTTTTACTTTGTTATGGCGTAATTTATTTAGAGTGGATATGGCGTCGGGATACAGCGTTGTTTTTTCAAACATTAGCTGTCCGCATTTGTCTGCGATGGCCCAACGAATATCTTCACCAAACTGACTGTCTAGTCCTATACCGTTATTGAAAATTTCGTATCGAGCTTTTCGCAAATTTAGGCGCCCTGTCTTGTGACGTTTGGGATCGGACCAGAATACTTGAGCAGCTTTGTCTATCTGCTGAACTAGGACATCGATATTTTTTGGAAGCGTTTCAAGTCCATCATTAGTCTCGTCCCAAACTTGTCGGATAGCATCATTCCAGAAAGTTTTGCGATGCAAATGAGGAGAAATCAAGGTATCGTCTAAATCAAAAAGTATAGCAGCAGGTAACATTTCAACTCACTTAAATTATTGTTGAAGGAATAGAAGGTCGGATGTAGCCGTTTAATTTATCAATTGGCAGTGGCGGTAGTTTCGAATGAACTCTGAATGTTAATTTCCCCACAAGTTCGGATGTGGTTAGGGTTTTTATAAATACCCTCTCAATGCCTTGCTTCAAGGGACCTTTTAAAAACTTTCTTGTTCTAATTATTAAATCAAGTTCTTTATTTTTGATACGCCCTTCAATTTGCATCGTTCCAATAGTAGTTAAATTTATTTCCAAAAGGAACTGCATGGCATCATTATCGTTTTTAGTCTTTGCGTTATGCTTGCGGTGGTGCTCGTTACGCAAAAAAAACTGTATTATTGATAAGTGATTTTCGTCGAGGAGTGGTAAAAAAAAACCCCGCCATCCAGTATCCGAAGGCTCACTTGCTTTTTGCATAAAGCTAAAGTCATCTTGAAGCTGCTCTAAAAGTTGTTCGCGATTTGAAAAAGCCTGCTCATTAAACAAAGTTCCCGTCCAGTTTTTAGCGTGTCCAGTCCTCACAGCGTTTAGAAAATATGCTAAGGAGGCAGTAAGGTTTTTCCCAGGCTTGCTGATTATATTTTCTAGAAACTCTTTTTGAGTGGGTGTTTTTTCCGAATAATCTAATTTATCCAATAATTCTTCCAAATTGCTCCAGTTTGGAAAAGCAGATAAAGCAAAAGGTATGTTTGAATTCCTGCTTTGAGCTCTGTTCTGCTCGATAGGACTCAGTGGGAATTGTAAAACTAAATTCGTGCCGATTGGGTGTTTTAATGACCCGTTAAGAATTAAAAACCTCTCTTCAATAGACAGTATTGTTTGGCCGCTTGGTGTTTGGGCAACGATCTTTCCAAACTCAATGGTAGGGTTAGCATTTATTTTTGAAGAAATTGATGTGGATTTTGTGTCGGCAACCGAAACTATTCTAACATCCGTTACGGGAATTGTTTTCCTCTGGTCTACCTTAGAATGAAGAATAGCCCGTGTCACTTCTTGTGGAATAGTCTTAGGGTTAACTTTAGATAAATTTAAATCTGCTCGTGTCCGCTTTAAAGCAGTGATTTCCTGCAAAGAAAAGACAGCTTTCCTTCTTTCGTTTGTTTCACTGCTCGATATTTTACTGGGATCTAATAAATTTTGTTTTTGTTGAATTTTCAGGAAATTATCCGGGAAAAATTTATTCTGTGGGGAGGGATTATAAGGTGAACTAGTGCCTTGAGATGATGAAGGCTTATTTTTTGCTGCGAGGTTAGCGTCTAAAATGGAATGGGTGTTTTTAAAAAAGACTTTGCCTCCAATAACGTTTGTCGAATAACGCATCGTAGGTGTAATATACGGGTTTATAGTTTTATAAACCGATGCTAGCTGACGACTGCTTTTCTTAGCTTTTAAAGGATAAGTGCTCAGGGAGATTTCTGGTCTTACCTGATTTTCTCTGAGCCTAAATAGTGCAGGTGTCTTTGATATATTTGGCACCCCTCGCTGTTTCTTATGCCCTTGTAGTGGTGGCGCTGAATTGGTGGCTTTTCGATATTTTTGGCGATCTATGGTGGACTCAGATTTGAGCATGAAAAGACTTTTAGCAACATCGTTCTTTATAAAAAAGCCGATAAGCTCGGGCATGTTTTTACTATTCAAATGTTTTTGCATTGGTGAAGAGGGAGCCAATTTCAATTTTTTTTGCAATTGGAGTAATGCATGAGTAGTAGGACTATTTCGTTTCAAATTCTCGTTTTTTGATGGTTGGCTGAAGGTTAGTTCTCTTGGCGCTGCTAACTTTGTGTTTGATATGATTGCAGCTTTCACCCAGTTCCCAATCTTGATTCCTGCAACTGGAAGAGTGGGCGTATTGCCTTGCTTCGCAGAAGTACTTGCTTCGTTTTTATTACTTGGCTCTTGGGGGGTGCGAGTAGTGGGACTTTCAACCGTTGTTGGAAATAGTTTTATGTTATTATTTGCAGGGTTTATCAAGAATTTTAGTGGCGTGTTCTTTTTAAGAGTAGTTGGTATATTTCCGCTTAGTTGAACTATGAACTCATTATCGCCCGTTGAGATTTTTACGAGATTTATTTGTCTTAATTCAATTATCTTTGCGGATATCAATTTGTTAACAGGCAGCTGTTTAATAGTTTCCAATCCTTCGATAACTTTTGCGGATACGCTTGTTAATGCCGCATGTTTTGTTGGAGTTGGATTGGTGGGTGGGACCGTGTTCACAGGTCCACCAGCAAACGATCTACTATTGTTGATATATCATTGGCCGCATTTGATGTTGGGTGACGTGTAAGCAGTGGAATTTGATTTCTGATTGCCTCTATCACCTTGCTGTCGTGTCGAATGGAACCGAGAAAGGGCGGGTTGAACTTCAAAAAGCTGTCACAAGCCTTTCTAAGTGTTTCGAAAGTACGTTGGCCTTCTATGTGGCTAGCGCAGTTGTTAATGACAATACGTATATTAGCAGACGGGTTTGTTTGAATTGATAGTTTTATAAATGCGTAGGCGTCCGTAAGGGAAGTCGGCTCCGTTGTTGCAATTACTATTATGGTTTTTGCGCGATAAGCTAAATTACGAACTGTTCTATCTATTCCCGCTCCAAGATCCATAATAACCTTGTCGTAATTACTTGATAATTCAACTAGGTCATTTCCCAAATTATTGAGTTGTGTAGGAGGAAGCGCGGCCAGATTTCCTGAGCCTGAACGACCAGCAACGACATCAAATTTGCCTTGCTCATATTTAATTTTAGCTTGGGGTAGAGATAGTTTGCCAGATATTACCCCACCTATATCACGTTGAGGCATTAGCCCAAGTTGGATATCAACATTGGCTAGTCCTAGATCAGCATCAAACAATAGAACTTTAGATTTCTTCAAAGCAAACGCATGGCTCAGTGAAATAGAAAACCATGTCTTGCCAACCCCACCTTTACCAGATGCTACGGCTATGATACTCTTACTTTGAGCTAGGCCTGCACTGCTTCCAGTCTGCCCATGAGCCTTCGTTTCTGTATTCATAATAAACAAACCCTCTAGTTTTGATCCAAAGCGCCTGGGAATTTCAAGTGATGTCGCTTCATTTTCCCAAACCCTCTTTAAATTAGATATTCATTTTGTTTCTTCACTGAGCAACAAGCGTGCCAGGGATACTGGGTTCAGTTGTTCTAATCCGTCTGTGACACTCGGACCAACTCCCATGCCATAAACGTTTAAGTTACCACTGACCGCAGCAGTTATTATAGATCCATGCCTTTTTGCTAAATCCGTTCTAGTTCCGATCAACCCTTCAGCGCCGAGTTCTGAGTAAGCTTGAGCCAAATCAGCGGCTTCCAAGGGGTCTGTGCCATCGGCTAATAGCATTATTACTTTCGCGTTTGTCGAACTTATGAGATCCTTTTGCCTCATATAATCAGACTTTTTAAATGGATTGCCTCCTGCACAATCAATTATCGTTTGGCATTGCGGTATCCCAGCTGATATTGCTTCTTTTAAAGAGTGTCCATCTTCAGCGCACATTAGATCGATTTTTAATATTTTTGTAAAAGCTTCTAGTTGTTGGATTCCACCTGCTCTTACGTTGTCAGTTGAAATTACATTTATTTTACTGCCCTTCATAACTGCTTTTGTAGCGAGCTTTGCTGTCGTTACGGTTTTACCTGCTCCAGGAAGACCAACTAGCATAAAAGTTTCGTTTTCATTAGCTTTGGGTAAAGTTTTAAAATTAATGATTTGATCAATAGAACTAGCAAGCGAAGTATAGATATCATCAAGCCTTAGAGTAGAACAAACATTTAAAATTTCATCGATTATTTTTGGAAGAACCCCTTGTCCAGATAGGATGCTGGATAACTTTTCATCAATGTCGCTAGGTCTGTTTGAGACATCATTATTGAATTTTGTCGGAGGTTCAGTTTCAGTGTCAACTGCAGCTGTTACTTGAACACCTAAACCTATTTCAGCCTTTTGAGAAGAAACTATTATTGCCTCTTCACCGAAGTGTTCCTTGACCATTTTTAATGCATCACTCATCGATGAGGCCGAAAACGTCTTTAATCGCATTCCTTTAGGTTTCCTAAGTTGGTTTTATTCGATTTTTCATATTTGTCCTAAAGTTTTAATTTTTGCTTTAGGATGAAGTTCGTTTTGGGACATGATAGATATCGTCGGGCTGAACCGCTCGATAATTGATCTTACAAAAGGCCGAGCTAAAGGCGAAGTTAAAACTACTGGCGGGTCTTCGTTATTGGCAAGTTCGTCAAGAGTGGTTCGCACTGCTCCGATGAATCTTTGCAACTGGCTTGGTGCCATGGAAAGTTGCTTGTCTTCACCTTGATCCACGATGGAATCCGAGAAGATTTGCTCCCACTCTGCCGATAGTGTTACCAAGGGGATGAAATTATCCTCTGTTGAGTTCTGCTCACTAATTTGGCGCGCAAGTCGTGAACGAACATGCTCAGTTAGTTGGGTTACGTTACGTGTAAAAGCGCAAGCCTCCGATATACCCTCCAAAATAGTTGGAAGGTCACGTATTGAAACCCTTTCATTAAGTAAGTTTTGCAGAATGCGTTGAATACCACCCACTGATATTTGGTTCGGTACAACTTCACCAACTAGTTTTTGATGTTCATTGGGTAACTCGTCTAAGAGGTTTTGAGTCTCAACATAAGATAAAAGCTCCGACATATTATCTCTAATAAGCTCTGTAAGATGTGTCGTTATTACGGTTGCTGGATCTACAACTGTATATCCTTTGAATGTTGCCTCTTCTCGGTTGTCGGGGTCTACCCACATCGCCGGAAGTCCAAAGGTTGGTTCTGTGGTTTCGGTTCCGGGCAGGTCAATCGTATCTCCGGAAGCGTCCATAACCAACAGCCGATTAGGTCGAATGTCACTGCTGCCAACTTCAATTTCTTTAATCCTTACAACATAGGAGTTCGGAGGCAACTGAAGATTATCTTGAATTCTTACCTGAGGCATAATGAATCCGCTCTCACTTGCTATTTGCCTCCTCAATGATTTTATCTGATCAGTTAAGCGGTAATTTTCATCTGTCTCGCTAACTAATGGCAACAATCCGTAACCTAACTCCAGTCGAACTTGGTCTATCTGCAATGCACTGGAAAGAGGCTCTTCCTCTGTGTCACTTTGATTGGCTTCTAAAAGTAATGTTTCGGCTTGTCGCTCGTTGTTAATTTCTTTTTGGTAGAGGAAAAACGCTAACCCTCCAATTACTATACTCAAGCCAACGAAAGGGATCATTGGTATTCCTGGTAGTAAGGATAACACTAACATCAGAAAAGCACTGAGAATAAGTGCTTTTGGGTATCCCCCTAATTGACCAAAAACTGCCTTATCTGTGGAGCCAGTGGTGCCACTTTTAGTTACTAAAAGGCCAGCGGCGGTCGACACTATTAGGGCGGGTATTTGGCTTACCAGTCCATCTCCAACGGTTAGAAGAGTATAAGTTTGAGAGGCTTGGCTGACGGTTAAATCTTGTTGAAGAACACCTATGATAATACCACCAAGAACATTAATGATTGTTATAAGTAGGCCGGCTATTGCATCTCCACGAACAAACTTTGATGCCCCATCCATTGCACCAAAAAAACTGCTTTCTGAGCTTAAATCTTCACGTCGTGACCGAGCTTCGTCTTCTGTAATTAAACCCGACGAAAGATCAGCGTCTATTGCCATTTGTTTTCCGGGCATTGCATCTAAGCTAAACCTGGCGGACACCTCTGCAATGCGGCCTGAACCTTTTGTGATCACAATAAAATTAACAATCACTAATATCGCAAAGACAATGACGCCAATTACAGGATTACCACTCATCATAAATTGTCCAAAGGCTTGAATGACTTGACCTGCAGCGTCGGTACCGGTGTGACCGTTTGCCAAGATCAGTCGTGTCGACGCTAAATTCAATGCTAATCTCAGCATCGTTGCGATTAGAAGTATCATAGGAAAAGCATTGAAGTCTAATGGACGATTGATGAATAAAACCGTCATCATTATCAAAACAGAAAATGCTATTGAAACACCCAGCGATAGATCTAGGAGCCATGTAGGCATTGGTAGGATTAAGACCGCTAAAATGGCGATTATCCCCACAGCAAGCGCTATGTCGGTCCTCTTTGCTGCGTTAGCCAACAAACCTAGATTTGGGGCAACACGAGAATTTTTTGAGCTTGAGGTAGTCTCGTTAGATGTATCTGTCATTATTCAGCGATCGGTTTTCAAGACAAATTAGCTTTCAGGTCGTGGCTTCCTCTAATTCTTCTGTAGTCGGAATACTTAAGCCCTCATCGGAATAAGCCTTCAACTTATTTCTAAGAGTTCTAATTGAGATACCTAATATTGTGGCAGCGTGGGTTCTATTTCCTAAACAATGTTCCAGAGTATTTATTATTAGTTGTTTTTCCACTTCAGCAACTGTCTTTCCAACAAGTTCAACGGGAGCGGCAGCTGTATTCACACCGGCGGAAGTTGTGTCAGGGTTTACTAATGGGGAAGGTGCACCAGCAGAAGCTTTCGCTGAACCAAACGCCGGAACAGGTGATGCACTGGTGCTGTCATTTTCAACAAGGTTTTCCCCTGTTAGCATTATAGCTGTTTCATCTATCGCATCCCCAGACGCCAGCAAGACGGCTCGGTGTATTGTAT
The DNA here is from genome assembly GCA_902578675.1 of uncultured Alphaproteobacteria bacterium. GTDB lineage: Bacteria > Pseudomonadota > Alphaproteobacteria > Thalassobaculales > Thalassobaculaceae. The sequence continues at coordinate 20,041 of CACHDV010000015.1, read as the reverse complement.
TTTCCAGTTCCCGAACATTGCCGCGCCATTTGTGTTCTTCCAATCTTTTTAGCGCTTTCGCTGTAATTGGCCTATTAGGAAGGCCATTAGCTTCAGAATATTTAATAATAAAGTGGTCGGTCAGAGCTTGAATGTCGCCTGGTCGTTCTCTAAGTGCGGGTATCTGCAAGTTAAATACATTGAGTCTGAAATATAAATCTTCCCTAAACTTTTCGTCCCTAACGTGTTGCTCTAAATCTCTATTAGAAGTTGCAATTAATCGAATATCTACTCTGACAGGCTTAGAGCCGCCGACCCTATCTATTTCCCTTTCTTGAATAGCCCGTAGCAATTTCGCTTGTAAACGGATATCCATTTCGCTGATTTCGTCTAATAGTAGTGTTCCACCATCAGCTTCTTCAAATTTGCCTACTCTACGCGCAACTGCCCCTGTAAACGCCCCTTTTTCGTGTCCAAATAACTCCGACTCCAATAAATTATCAGGAATGGCAGCACAGTTTACCGAAATGAAAGGATCTTTTGATCGCTTACTTTTTGTGTGGATAAACCGTGCGAGTACCTCTTTACCTGTACCAGACTCACCCGTTACTAGAACACTCGCATCAGATGGTGCTATTTGTGCAGCTAATTTTAGCGTCCCTGCCATCAAAGGATCTTTGAAAATCACAGATGTTTGTTCCTCTGACACAGCCTGTAGAATTGCAGCTATCATTTCTGGATTTGGTGGAAGCGGAATATACTCTTTCGCACCGGCTTTTATTGCGGCAACAGCGGCATCAGGATCATTACTTACACCACACGCCACAACAGGGGTATTTAAGCGTTCTCCCTTCATGCTTTTCATTAGTTTTGCTATTGGTAATTTAATATCAATCATCACAAGGTCAGCACCCCGACCCTCGCGCATTGAATGCAAGCCAGCATCTATACTATCGACTTGAGAGACAGTGGCGCCACGTGAGATTGCTATTTGCCCAGCGGTGCTGATATGTCCTTCCAACATACCTATAATAAGCAGCCGCATCTTTTTCTCCTTATAATTGCTTCAATTGTTAATATTTATCCAAAATTAATATTTTTCATCTTAATAACGACTTGAACTATTGTTAAAATACATTGCCAAAGTATGTGGGTGCTCTTGTTTTGTGATAGAAATAGCGCCACGTCTGTAGGTTTGGTTGATGGTGTTTTCTGCGGCTATGTTAATTTCTAATTTTGCCGCAAGGGGGGCAAAAACCATATAGGCCAGGACTGCGCCGTAAAATGTCGTTAGCAATGCAATAGCCATTGCTGGGCCAATTTCAGCAGGGGAATTAAGATTTCCAAGAAGTTGGATTAACCCTATTAGCGTACCAATTAATCCCATAGAGGGTGCAACTTCTGCTAATCGCCGTAAAACTTCAACGCTAGTTCTTCTAGATTGGCTGATCTCGTGCATTTCTTGCGTTAAAATTTTTTCAAGAGCCTCTGCATTAGTTCCCTCGATTATAAGGGAGATTGCTCGCCGCAAAAACATATCGCCAGAAATCGAATTATTTATTTTTTCTAAGGCAAGGATGCCATTTTCTTTACTGTATCTAGCTAAATGCAGAATATTTTCACAAGCATCCGAATTGTTTGCAGATTTCGGCGCCAATAATTCGATACACTCAGATAAGGTACGTGCCAAGTCAGTCGATTTATAAGAGATCATTGTTACCGCAAGAGTTCCTAAAAAAACTAATAAAATGGCTGGTATGTTGTAAAATGCGGAGAGAGTTCCAGTTAAAACTAAAGCGGTGACTATCAAGCAAACGGCCGCGCTCAAGCCAATTATGAGAGTAGAATCAGGCCTTCTTTTGGAAAGCTTTAGGTCGAATACATCGGAGTATTTTATTTGATCGATGTTCAAATCAGTTGCCATTTTGTTATCATTCACAGGACAATTCTTCTCAATTTAAATCTTGATGAAATTTACTGAGTGCGGTCTGACTTAATGATCTCGGTCATGGTTACACCAAGACGTTCTTCAACAATTACCACCTCTCCTCGGGCGACAAGCCTATTATTGACATAAATATCTATAGCTTCGCCAACCTTCCGGTCTAGCTCTACTACTGCTCCTCGTCCTAATTTCAAAAGCTGGCTAACCTGCATTGTTTGTTTGCCGAGAACCGCCGAGACCTGAACAGGAATATCATAAACAGCTTCTAATTCCCTCGACGTTATCTCAGTTTGCTCATCGTCCGCATAGACCTCTTCAACCTCATCCTCGTCTTGAGCTTCTGTGACTACCTCCTCATCCAATTCGTTGAGGTTCAATTCAGTTTCATCTGTCATGTCATGCTCCAGGCATTATTGTTAAAAAAATAATAATTTTGTTAATTTTAATGTCGCTCACCCCTTTTATTACTCGAAATCAAGTTGCTACATACGAACGATCGCTGGTTGTCGTTTTACAATCGTTTTCCTCTGCTATGACGTTGTCGATAATTTTATCGATAGTCGACCAAGTTTCCTCTAAAGATTTTTCTAATGAACCAGCGTCCCAACTTATGGAGCAGTCGCCGTTGTTGATTAGTTGATCGCCTATAACTTGAATGTCTCCCCGGAAGCCGGCATTCGAAGTAATTCGCATTATTTCAGTCTCAATTGGTTTATGTGCTCTTTCACTTACCCTTATTAGTACTCGCGGTTCATTGGATAAAAATTTAAATGCCTCCTTTATTGTGTCTTCGATCTCATGAAATTCCCATTCTTTCATCATTCTCGGCGCAAGTTTCTTTAGAATAACTCGCGTGAGTTTGATTGCGTCTTTATTTATAGTGTCGGTCCACTCTTGATGTCTTTCGCTCAAAGTTATCACTTTCGATGAGATCATATCGAGTATGTTAGCCGTTTCCTTTTCAATACCCGTAAGCATTTGCGCTTTGCCCTCTTGCAGGCCGCGCTTGTATTCAATTGCTTTCTGATCTTCCAACTCTTGAAGCGAAAACGTCGGTTCGATTTCTTTCTCGGTTTCCTGTTCATTTCGAAGCGCGTCTTTTTTTGAATTGTCTTCAATTTCATCATCGAAATGTGTATTAAACATGAATTTTGGCATATAGAGCCCCATCATCAGCGTTAAATTTTAATCAAGCGCCGCCTTCCTGATACATCCAGTTTCGCACGATAGCTATTGCCTCTTCAGGGTGCTTGTCCACAATTTCGCCAATTTGTTTTAAAGATGAGGCTCTCACCCTACCCTCCACCTGATTAATATCGATCATTTGGTCGAGAAGACTTTCATCTTCTACCTCTTCCTCATCTTCCTCGAGTAATTCAGCCATGTCCGCGGTTGCTTCAGGACCTGTTAATTGTGCTAGTGCAACACCCTCTTGATCTCCAAGTGCCCCGGCTTGTCCACCCGCGAGTGCTGTCGGCATCGATTCAAAAAGTCGCGTCAAAACGGGTCGTACGACAAGAAGGATAACCAATAATCCAACTACCGCGAGGACAAGAATTTCTGCTAACTGCATAAATTCTTCTTTGGATATACCCAGGAAGAGGGAGCCGTCATCAAATTCTAGTGGCTCTAATTTAACAAATTGCATATTGACTATTTCGACGCTATCTCCACGTTGCTCATTAAATCCAACAGCCGACTTCACTAGCGTTTCTAGTTGGGCTAACTCGTCAGCGGCTCTTGGCTGCCACACCTTATCTCCGTCATCGTTTTCTACATATTTCCCATCAACCAGAACTGCAACCGAGAGGCGTTTTATTTGGCCAGACTCTTTTACTCGGTTGCGAACGGTCTTTGTTATTTCGAAATTAACAGTCTCTTCTGTTCTTGAAACCTGACTTGCTGCCGACGTTCCAGTGCCTGCGGCAGTGGCCTCGGTTTCAGGTAAATTGTTTTGTACTGTAACTGTATCTTGATCGTCATTTTCGGAACTATTCTCGTTTTCCTGAACAGTTTGTGTTGACCTTGCTACTTGGCTGTCTGGGTCAAAGATTTCAGCATTCTCAACCACTCTATCATAATCAATTTCAGCATTAATTTCGGCTCTCACCCGATTTAAGCCAACTGTTCTCTCAAGCAGTTCTATTATTGCTTGACGCATGCGATTTTCAAAGCCAACTCTCATTTCGTCAGCGGTTCCGGCTGCGGCTGAAGAGCTGTCTCCATTGCCTCTTGCTAGCAATTGACCTCGATCATCTAGTACTGAAATTTTTTGCGGGTCCATTGAAGGAACGGCAGCAGCGATAAGATGTTGTATTGCTTGGACCTGTTCGTTATTTAACCGAGAGGAACCTTGAACTTGCAGAACAACGGATGCGCTTGCTTCTTGTTTTTCTCTGCTAAAAAGCTCCCTTCTAGGCATCACTAGATGCACTCTAGCGCCCCGAACATTCCTCATGGCGCTAATTGTTCTTGCTAACTCTCCTTCAAGAGCTCTAACCAGATTTATATTTTGAACAAAATTAGTTGTACCAATTCCCTGGTTGTCATCAAAAATTTCATAACCTACCGACCCACCTCCAGGTAAACCACTTTCGGCTAATGAAACTCTTAGCTGTAAAACTTGATCGCCCGGCACAAAAATCTGTTTCCCACCAGCCTTGATGTCATATGGAATATTTTTCGATTGAAGTGTTTGGATTATCTGCCCACTGTCTTGTGGATCAAGGTCCCCATAAAGCAGAGCCATACCACCCGTGCTTAAGCGAGAACTTAGAAATATGAAGAAACCTAGAACGGCTATCCCTGTAGCTGCCAGTGCGGCAAGCCTAACCGGACCGAGTTGTCTTATTAATTCTGCAATCGGGTTCATTCATTTCACTCCAATTGTCATTCCATTTAACTCTTGATTGGGCGCAACCAGGAAAAGATTCATTTTTCATAAAATTGCAGCAAGTTACATAAACCTTTCATCGCTCCAACTAGGCAAAAATTGCCCATGTACAACTGTTTTACAAAAATACTCTATTTGAATCAACAGATTAATAGATTTTTTTTAATTTGACAGTGAAGTGTTAATCAAATCAATTTTTTGTCTGCTCTAGACATTTTGGCAATTTTAAAAATTTTCATACGTTGGCGCGATGGAAAAGAAGCTTTTGTACATCGTACCCTTCGATCAGACAGGAAAACTATAGAATAATTTTAACTACATCCTTTTAAAAGGCGTGCAGCATCCAGTGCAAAATATGTCAAAATTCCATTCGCCCCGGCCCTCTTAAAGGCAATTAAGCTTTCAATAATACAGCTGTCGTGATTAATCCAACCATTATTGACTGCTGCTTTGATCATCGAATATTCGCCACTTACCTGATAGCCGTATGTAGGAACACCGAACTGTTGTTTTGTCCGATAAATTATATCAAGATAAGGCAATCCGGGTTTGATCATAATCATGTCGGCTCCCTCGGCTATATCTAAAGCTATTTCACGCATAGCCTCGTCTGAGTTCCTTGGGTCCATTTGATAGGTTGCTTTGCTACCTTCAGCTAATGTCGCGGTTGAACCCAGAGCATCTCTAAATGGGCCGTAAAAACTCGAAGCGTATTTTGCTGAGTAGGACATTATTTGCACATTATCAAAATTATTTTTGTCTAGTGTTCTTCTTATTTCCCCAACACGGCCATCCATCATGTCGGACGGTGAGATAATATCACATCCGGCGTTTGCTTGCACCAATGCTTGCTCGCATAAAATCTTTACGGTTTCATCGTTTAAAATTTGTCCGTCTGAGTCTAAAAGGCCGTCGTGTCCATGACTTGTAAATGGATCAAGGGCTACATCACACTGAATACCAATATTCAAGTTTTGGGCTTTTACTCTTTCTATTGCCCTGCACACTAGATTGTCGGATTTAGTAGCCATAGACCCAGTTGAGTCTCTTAAATCTGGGTTTAAATATGGGAAGATCGCAATCGCAGATATGCCTAATTCTGCCGCTTCTGCAACAGCATCGACAAGTCGGTCGCCGCTGTATCTTACAACACCTGGCATTGACGGCACGTGTTCCTCAAGGTTTTCACCCTCCTGGACGAAGACAGGCCAAATAAGGTCTTGAGGTGACAAAAAGTTTTCCTTAGTGAGGTCTCTTGCCCATTTGGTTTTTCTATTTCTTCTCAAGCGGGTCAGTGGGAATGCTGGTCCAGTTTGGTTCATTTCTGCCATATTTACCTGCCTTTTGGCATCTCCGTTTCAAAAAAAATAATACTTATTCCAAAGTTAAACTAGCACTTAACCTCGCTTCACTTTAATCTGATAGTTAATAGTTTTAAACAACTGATTTGTCGCAGACTCAGAAAAGAAAAGTTGGAGGACGCTTGTATGCGTATTGTTATTAATGGACAACAAGCTTTTGGCAAAGCGTGTCTAGAGGCAGTTTTGAAAGAAGGTAAAGATGACGTGGTGGCTGTATATACCGCACCCGACGTCGACGGAAAACCAATAGATCCCATAAAGCAAAGTGCCCTGGAGGCAGGACTGGAAGTCAGGCAACCGGCTAATTTCGAAAGTCCAGAGATTTTAGAGGAGTTGCGATCGTGGGACGCGGATTTAATGCTTTTAGCATATGTTATAATTTTCGTTCCTGAGCAGGCCCGAAATATTCCAAAAAATGGTACGATATGTTTTCATCCATCGTTGCTGCCTTTGCATCGTGGACCGAGTTCAATCAACTGGCCCATCATATGGGGGGCAAAACAAACTGGGCTAACAATCTTTTGGCCAGATGATGGTTTGGATGAAGGTGATATTTTACTTCAAAAGCAAATTGATATTTTGCCGGATGATACGCTTGGGACACTTTATTTTGACAAAATTTTTCCAGCCGGTGTGAGCGCAACTTTGGAGGCTATCGATTTAATTCGATCCGGGGAAGCTCCAAAAATACCGCAGGATGAGACACAGGCAACCTACGAGAGTTGGTGCCGACGCGCCAATGCTGAAATAGACTGGTCTCGATCGGCTACCGAAGTGTATAACTTAATCAGAGGATGCAACCCTCAGCCGGGTGCATGGACTACGCTTGATGGAGAGGAAGTGCAAATTTTTGATTGTGAATTGACGGCGGGCACAGGACGCTTTGGAAGGGTTTGTGCGATCGATGATACAAGTTTTACTATCAATTCGGGATTAGGTGGTATTCGTATTAACCGGGTTAGGATAGGTAAGTCCGGAAAAATAAATTCGGCAGAGTTTATCCGTGACAAAAAAATAGAGTTGGGACGCCGTTTTGGGACTTGATTGTTCGTTTAGGGAAGAGCACCGCTTATGAATTTTGAATTAAGCGAAGAACAACGAGCTATTCAGGATATGGCAAGAGCTTTTGCGGAAGAGCACTTTTTACCTAATGCGTCCGAATGGGATCAAAAAGAAATTTTTCCTGCATCCGAGTTGCGTCTCGCGGCTGAACTTGGTTTAGCTGGTATATACACGTCTGAAGATGTAGGGGGAGCTGGATTAGGTAGGCTTGAGGCCGCCATAATTTTTGAAGAGCTTTCAGCAGCATGTCCTTCTACCGCGGCTTATTTATCCATTCATAACATGGTTGCCTGGATGATTGATACTTTTGCGAATGATCAACTCAGAAGGCGATTTCTCCCGGATATTGCAAAGATGTCAAAGATGACAAGCTATTGTTTAACTGAACCAGGCTCTGGATCTGACGCCGTTTCGCTCACAACTCAAGCAAGAAAAGAGGGTAATAGCCATTTTATATTAAACGGGTCAAAGTCATTTATTTCGGGGGGCAGCACCAGTGATGTTTATGCTGTGATGTGTCGGACCGGCGAAAGCGGTGCGAACGGAATTTCTTGTCTGCTCGTGGAAGCTGGTACTGAAGGTCTATCTTTCGGAGCAAAAGAGAAAAAAATGGGCTGGAATACTCAACACACTGCAGCAGTTCATTTTGACAATTGTTTAGTTCCAATAGATAACCTGGTTGGAAATGAGGGTGATGGTTTCAAAATAGCTATGGCTGGCCTGGATGGAGGGCGAGTAAATATTGCGGCTTGTTCGATTGGGGGTGCGAGAAAAGCTTTAGAGTTAGCGAAATCGTACTCTAAAGAGAGGAAACAGTTTGGTAAACAGCTGGCAGATTTCCAATCAATACAATTTAAATTGGCTGATATGGCAACCGAGTTGGACGCGAGTAGGCTGATGTTGCATCGCGCAGCGAGTAGTATTGATGAAGGGGCGCCGGATGCAATTATGCACTGTGCAATGGCAAAAAAATGGGCGACAGAAGCGTGCTCAAAAATTTGTAATGATGCGTTGCAAATTCATGGTGGCTACGGATACTTAAAAGATTTTGGTATTGAAAAAATAGTCCGTGATCTAAGGGTGCACGAAATTTTAGAAGGCACAAATGAGATAATGCAACTAATAATCGCACGACGCATCCTAAATTAGAATCATTCCAAAAGAGGTTAATTTTAATATGGAAGAAGAAGTTTTATTTCGTGTTTATAATGGAGTTGGGATGATAACTCTAAATCGTCCGGCGACTTTAAATGCTTTGACAATGAATATGATAAATAAGCTCCGGGATAAGTTTACCAGATGGCTTAAGGATGACGAAATAAAAGTCATTCTAATAAAGGGGGCTGGGGAACGAGCTTTTTGTGCTGGCGGTGATGTGCGAGCAGTCAGGCAAAGTTTGATTGAGCACAAAGGGGCTGGTTTGCCTGACTTAGCTAGAAACTTTTTCTTCGAAGAATATATATTAAATTATCAGATCCATACCTGTTCTAAACCTTACGTAGCATTTATTGATAGAGTTTGTATGGGCGGCGGGGTAGGCTTGTCCGTCCACGGGTCACATCGTGTTGCGACGGAACGAACATTGTTAGGAATGCCTGAAACTACAATAGGGTTATTCCCAGATGTTGGAGGTGCTTGGTTTCTCTCTAGGCTTCCAGGCGCCGTGGGTATTTATTTAGCCTTAACTGGAAGACCAATTGGACCAGCGGATTGCTTAGCATACGGAATAGCAACTCATGTAGTTCATTCAAGTGACCTTGAAAAATTAGAGTCAGATATTCAGCACACACAGTTAAGTGGTGATGCCCATAAAAAAATAGATGATGTCTTAGACCAATATGCTGTAGTTCCTGATGAGAACACTCTATCCAATAATAACGTTGAAATAGACAAATACTTTTCAGAGAACCGAGTTGAAGACATCATCAGGAATTTGGAGGCTGCGGATACGATATTTGCCTCGGAAAGTTTGGAGGCGTTGGGAAGCAAATCGCCAACTAGCTTAAAAGTAACTCTTGAACAAATAAAGCGCGGTGGGAAGGCAAAAGGTTTTGCTGAGACAATGATAATGGAATATCGAATGTCTCAAAAATTTGCTTTGGGGCATGATTTTAGGGAGGGTGTTAGGGCTCTTTTGGTCGACAAGGACCATAATCCAAAATGGGAGCCATCCTCACTAGATAGTGTGTCAGAGGAGTTGGTCGAAAGTTATTTCGAACCTGTGGAATGGGGGGATTTAGTCATTCCTTAAGTGGAAATGTGAGTTGCTTTTATAAATTATGAATTTCATGATGGGGGGATATTTATGGCTAATATAGCATTCATCGGTTTGGGCAATATGGGGTTGCCCATGGCAAAAAATTTAATTGAAAACGGGCACTCTGTTAAAGGTTTTGACCTGGTGCCGAGTTTGGTCGAGAAGCTATGCAACATTGGTGGGGAAGCTGCAGATAGCGCAAGCAATTGTGTGGAAATGGCAGAAACCATAATTACTATGCTTCCAGAGGGGAAACATGTTGAAGAAGTCTATAGCGGTTCGATCTTTCAATCAGCTAATGAAAATGCGTTGCTGATCGACTGTTCCACAATAGACGTGGAGACATCAAGACGAGTAGCCTTGAAAGCTAAAGAATTAGGCTTTGAAATGGTTGATGCTCCGGTATCTGGTGGCACCGGTGGAGCGGAGGCTGGGACCCTAACTTTTATGGTGGGTGGAGACAACCAAACCTTCGAAAAGTCGCGTCCTTTTCTTGAAATAATGGGCAGTAATATTGTCCATACTGGCGGGGCCGGAAATGGGCAGGCTGCCAAGATTTGTAATAATATGATCCTAGGGATTTCTATGATAGCAGTTAGCGAGAGCTTCTCGATGGCCGAAAAATTGGGTTTAGACGCTCAGACGCTATTTGATATTACGTCATCCTCATCGAGTCAGTGTTGGGCAATGACGAGCTATTTACCTGTGCCGGGCCCGGTTCCTACTTCTCCGGCAAATAGAGACTACCAGCCTGGTTTTACTGCCGCTATGATGGCGAAAGATATGAGGCTTGCGGAGGATGCTGCATCCTCCGTTGGGCAAAAAACAGACCTAGCTTCTAATGCACTAAAGTTATATCAGAAATACATGGAATTAGGCGGCGGATCTAGAGACTTCTCGGGCATTTTCACAATGATTTCTGAAGGCAAGTAAATTTAAAGCGTTAAAGAATGGTTCCTTAAAAACAAGAATCGGTTTATGTTCGAAAAATGTCTGATACAATCCAAGTTGACGCGACCTCAAGTCTGTCGGATATACGGCAAGATTATTTAGAAGCTATTCGTTTAATCGAGAGGTTGCATCGTCAGTTCTTAGAAGTCGTAAAAACTGAACTTGATAACCATGGAATAGCAGATATCAATAACATACAAGCGCTTATTTTATTTAATATTGGCGATAGTGAATTGACTGTAGGAGAATTAACGAACCGAGGCTATTATCTTGGATCTAATGTGTCTTACAATGTGAGAAAAATGGTAGAGAATAATTATTTGATCCAGGAACGCTCAACCCACGACAAAAGATCTGTGCGTATTAGGCCATCAAGCAAGGGACGTGACTTATATCAGCAAATTTCAGGCATGTTCAACAAACATGCTAAAGATATTTTAGAAAGTTCTCTTAATTCCAATGATATAAAAATCGCCAGCCAATCTTATAGACAACTCGAGCAGTTTTGGGCCGGGCTGCTCAATTACAATTTGATTCGAACACTTCCGAGGACTTGAATCAAGCCTGAATTTAAATGTTGTTAATACGCAACCCGCAGCTTTTTTTTTTTTTATATTAAAAAAAATCAATCAAAAATTTAAAGATTAAGTAGTGGTAAAACCTTTATTTTCGCAGTGGACTTTTCAACTCAAATCTGCTCTTTTTAACAGAAAATTTTAACCCTGAGATTATCCATGCGCCGCACAAATTTTTTCATACCCACCCTTAGGGATACACCGAAAGATGCTCAGATAGAGTCGCATAGGCTTATGTTACGCGCGGGAATGATACAGCAAGCAAGTGCTGGAATATACTCCTGGTTGCCTTTGGGTTTTCGGTCCCTAAAGAAGATAGAACAAATAGTTAGAGAAGAGCAAAACGCCGCAGGTGCTCAAGAGTTGCTTATGCCAACGCTACAATCGGCCGATTTGTGGAAAGAAAGCGGCCGCTACGAAGATTATGGCAAAGAATTACTCAGAATAACTGACAGACACGATAGGGATATGCTTTACGGTCCAACAAATGAGGAACAAATAACGGAAATTTTCCGAAGCCATGTGAAAAGCTATAAATCACTTCCTATGAATTTGTATCATATCCAATGGAAGTTCAGAGACGAAGTTAGACCCAGATTTGGCGTAATGAGAGGTCGTGAGTTTTTGATGAAAGACGCTTACTCTTTCGACCTAAATTATCGTGACGCCGTGCATTCTTATAACAAAATGTTTTTAGCTTACCTTAAGACATATGAAAGGATGGGGCTTAAGGCCATACCTATGATGGCAGATAGCGGGCCTATTGGTGGGGATATGAGCCATGAGTTTGTAATTTTAGCAGAAACAGGGGAGAGCGCTGTCTTCTATCAAAGGGACTGGTTCGAGGGTAAAAACCTGAGTGCCTTGGAGGAGACGGCTAACCTTCAAAATTTAGTTAACGGCTATCTATCCAAGTATGCCGCTACTGAAGAAAAACATGACCAATCGAAATGTCCTATCAACGAGAAAGATTTAATTTCTACTCGGGGTATAGAAGTTGGTCACATTTTTTATTTTGGTACCAAGTACTCGGAGGCCCTGGGTGCTAAGATCACTGGGCCAGATGGGGATGAAGCTCCGGTTCATATGGGTTCGTATGGCGTTGGCGTATCTCGATTGGTTGGAGCCATTATTGAGGCTAGCCACGATGAAAAAGGCATTGTTTGGCCGGAAGCTGTGGCGCCATTCAGGGTCGGGTTAGTTAATATCAAATCCGATGATAAAAAATGTGTTGAAGTGTGTGAGGATGTTTACTCGAGTTTCAATGAAACAAAACTGGATATTCTTTATGATGATCGAGACGAGAGAGCTGGAGCTAAGCTTAATGATATGGATTTGATAGGACTGCCATGGCAAGTTATCGTTGGGCCACGAGGTATAAAGTCCGGTCTTCTAGAATTAAAAAATCGGAGGTCAGGCACTACCGAGGATTTATCAATCGAAACTTTAAAACAACGTTTTTTAACTAATTAAAGTACTAACTATGGTCCCATACTTCGAACGCTTCATAGCTTTTCGATACCTTGGTTCGAAAAGAAAAGAGGGTTTAATATCTGTGATCGCTTGGTTTTCGCTGATTGGGATAGCTCTAGGTGTTGCTACTTTAATTATTGTAATGTCAGTCATGAATGGCTTCAGAGCAGAATTATTAACTAGAATTCTGGGCTTAAATGGTCACATTACCGTCTACGACAGACGGGCACCAATAAAAGACTTTAATCAATTGGCTTTGCGCATTGGCGAGATTCCATCAGTATTATATGTAACTCCACAAATTCAGGGGCAAGCGATGATTATGATCGATGGAAAGGCAACGGGAGTTTTAATACGTGGTATAGATCCCTTAATTATGCAAAATAAAAGTCTTATCAGTAAAAATATAGTGGTTGGGAAATTAAAAGAGTTTGGACGTGGCGCTGATGTCGTGATTGGAAAACGGCTGGCGGATCGCATAGGAGTGACGCCTGGAGATAAAGTGCTATTGATCTCTCCGACTAGTTCCACCACTGCCTTTGGAAATATGCCCCGGATAAAAGCATTCAAAGTAGCGGCCGTCTTCAATGTAGGAATGTACGAGTATGATAGCACTTTTGCCTATTTGCCATTGAAACAAGCGCAACTTTTTTTTAAGAGCGGTGACACTGTAAACGCATTAGAAGTAGAAATTAAGAATCCGGCAAAGGTCGAAGAATTAAGAGAAAAACTAGAAAAAGTACTTTCTGTAAATAGGTATGCTCTTGATTGGAAACAGAGAAATTCGAGTTTTTTTAATGCTCTTAAAGTTGAGCGTAATGTGATGTTTCTTATTTTAACATTAATAATTCTTGTGGCCGCCTTTAATATTATTTCCTCAATGATAATGTTAGTTTACGACAAAACAAGCTCTATTGCTATCTTACGAACAATGGGTGCGTCGCGGGCGGCCATAACGCGTATTTTTTTTCTATCAGGGTCAATCGTTGGTTTTGTCGGTACTGCAGCCGGACTAGTTTTGGGGGTAGTGTTTTGTCTGAATATTGAGAGCATTAGAGGCTTAATGGAATCTTTGACTGGCACAGAACTTTTTTCGGCAGAGATATACTTTTTATCCAAATTACCGGCCGAAATAGATTGGATAGAGGTCGCGTATGTCGTTGCTATGGCACTTTTCTTAACCTTTATAGCCTCGATATATCCAGCTTGGCGAGCTTCCAGAACAGAGCCGTCGGAGGTACTTAGGGGTGAATAAAGATTACCTTACTAAACCCTCGGTAATTGAAATAAGTCAGCTGTCACAATATTTCCAACAAGGGCAAACTCGTCTAGAGATATTAAAGGACGTGAGCTTAAAAATTACAGCAGGTGAGATGGTGGGGCTGGTGGGCCCATCAGGGTCAGGCAAGTCGACACTTTTGCATTTAGCGGGGCTTTTGGAACGACCTAGCGGTGGTAAAATTATTTACATGGGACAGGATTGTGAGTTGATGACAGATCATCAGCGAACGAAACTGCGTCTTCATGAAATCGGCTTTATCTATCAATTCCACCATTTGTTACCTGAATTTTCCGCCATAGAGAATATCATAATGCCCCAATTAATAGCAGGACTTACAAAAATTGAGGCTGCTAACAGGGCGAATCAACTTCTGAACATGGTGGGATTAAGTGAGAGGGCAGACCATAAGGCTAGTCAATTATCTGGAGGAGAGAAACAGCGCGTAGCCATTGTACGATCCATCGCAAACGTGCCTCGATTAGTGCTGGCGGATGAACCAACAGGTAATCTCGATCCCCTGACGTCTATTCAAGTTTTTGAACAGCTGAGAAGTGTCATAAAAGGGGGGAAGTTAACAGCTCTTATAGCAACACACAATTACCAGCTGGCAGAAAAACTCGATCGTATTTTTAAAATAGAGGGGGGGAGCTTAGTGGAACTTTAGCCTAATCATTTTCTTTTGCTAAAGTGATAGCCTGACGTTTGCTAACTATTAGTTCAATCATTTGTTAGAATAACCGAGGATACCGATGTTACCTAGTGGATTTGTTCACCTTTCTGTTCACACCGCCTTTTCCCTGGCTGAGGGCGCTATTCAAATAAAAGATCTTGTCTCAAAGTGTATACAAGAAAATATGCCGGCGGTCTGCATCACCGACACGGGAAATTTATTCGGTGCTCTAGAATTTGCTGTGAAAGCCAGTGAAGCCGGACTCCAACCCATTATAGGGGTAGAAATAAAGGTTTGCAGACGTAATAGATCGGGTGATGAGTTGCAACCGCACTCCAAAACAGCTGGTTCAGCTATAAATATACTCGATAATATAAATTTGATCGCGAAGAACCAGCAAGGCTATCTCAATTTATTAGAGCTAGTAAGTGAGTCATTTCTTAGCAATGAGGATGTTGATACACCGCATATAAGTTTTGAGGATTTAGAATCTAAAAGTGATGGACTGATAGCATTAACAGGCTGGACTTCAGGTGAAGTTGGTAAATTGATTTTAGAGGCAAAGGTGTCAGAAGCTGAGGAAGCGTTACTAGACCTTCGCCGGATATTTGATGACAGGCTCTACATCGAAATACAACGGCACGGCGTCGCAAATGAGCGTTTAGTCGAAGAACAAAAATTGGAATTTGCTTTTAAACACAATATTCCATTAGTTGCCACCAACAACTGTTATTTTATTTCAAAAAATCTTTATGATGCTCACGACATTTTGTTATGTATTGCGCAATCTACAACTGTTAGCGATGCGTCGCGGAAACGCTTAACCAACCAACATTACTTCAAATCTTCATCTGAGATGATTGAACTCTTTGCAGATTTGCCGGAAGCTATTGAAAATACAGTAAATATTGCTAAACGCTGCAGTTTTATGCCACAGACGTTAGCACCCATCCTGCCCAAGTTTGTCTCAGCAGAAGCCGAAAATGAAGAAGCAGACTTACGTTTAAAATCTTTAGCAGGATTAGAAAAACGTTTTGGGGAAGCTGCATTTAAATCTGGAGTAAGTGACGCAAATCTCGAAGAAAAGAGAGAATCATATAAAGCTAGGCTGGAAGCAGAACTTACTATTATAAATCAAATGGGGTTTCCGGGTTATTTTCTAATTGTGGCGGATTTTATACAGTGGGCAAAAATGACGGGTATTCCAGTTGGTCCGGGTCGTGGATCTGGTGCGGGTTCGTTAGTAGCTTGGTCTTTATTAATTACTGACCTGGATCCCATTCGATGGGGATTGTTATTTGAGCGATTTCTCAACCCTGAAAGAGTATCAATGCCAGATTTCGATATCGATTTCTGTCAAGAACGTCGCGGCGAAGTGATTGATTACGTGCAAGCAAAATATGGTCATGACCGTGTAGCGCAAATCATTACATTTGGAAAACTACAAGCAAGAGCTGTACTTAGAGATGTGGGGCGTGTTCTTGAAATGCCTTATGGTCAGGTAGATCGTATTTGTAAAATGGTGCCAAATAATCCTGCTAATCCAACAACACTCAACGAAGCGATAGCCGGTGATGCAGAACTACGAAAACTGCGAGATCAGGATGAAAGCACGTCAAGACTTCTTGAGAACGGGCTGAAGTTAGAGGGTCTCTATCGTAATGCATCAACACATGCTGCTGGACTTGTGATTGGGGATAGACCCTTGAAAAATCTGGTCCCACTGTATAAAGACGCAAAATCTGATATGCCGGCAACCCAGTTCAATATGAAGTGGGTAGAATCAGCTGGGTTAGTTAAATTTGATTTCTTAGGTTTAAAAACATTATCGGTCATTAAAAAGGCAATCGAGCTCCTGAACGCAAGGAATATAAAACTCGATTTGGCTGATTTACCTCTGAATGACCAGAAGACGTTCAATATGATTAGCAGAGGGGACAGCATCGGCGTTTTTCAGCTTGAAAGTTCTGGGATGCGAGACGTGTTAAAGAAAATGCGGCCAGATAGGTTCGAAGACATAATAGCTTTGGTTGCTCTCTACCGACCTGGCCCAATGGCAAATATTCCAAATTATATTGCGCGCAAGCATGGTGAGGAACGAGTAGATTACATGCATGAGAAATTGGAATCAGTGTTGAGCGAGACTTACGGCATAATGATTTATCAAGAGCAAGTACAGCAGGCCGCGCAACAACTGGCGGGTTACACCTTGGGTGCAGCTGATTTGCTTAGAAGGGCGATGGGAAAAAAAATCAAGTCGGAAATGGATGCGCAAAGAGAGGTGTTTGTCGAAGGGGCCGTCCAACAAGGCGTTTCTCCCGAAAAAGCTGGATCAATATTTGAAACTATTTCAGCTTTTGCCGGTTACGGTTTCAATAAAAGCCATGCTGCCGCTTACGCTCTAATTGCGTATCAAACGGCTTTCCTGAAGGCAAATTTTCCGGTGGAGTTTATGGCAGCATCGATGACGTTTGATATGGGTAATACAGATAAATTAGCAATTTTCCGGCAGGAACTTAAAGCCCTCGGCATAGAAATGCTTCAACCAGATATTAATAGATCCGGCCCGGATTTTAGAGTAGAGGAAATGGATGACTCTGGTGCGCTTGCAATACGTTACGCCCTGTCAGCCCTTAAAAATGTTGGTGGACCCGCTATGGAGGTATTAGAGCAGGAGAGAATTTCAAACGGGCCGTTCTCAGATTTGTCTGATTTCATAGCTCGGGTAGATGGAAAGTCCGTTAATAAGCGTAGTTTTGAAAGTTTGATCAAATCTGGGGCATTCGATTGCATTCATAAAAGTAGAGCTGAGTTATTTGAGGGTCGCGATGTTATTATGAGACATGTAAACGCCGCTACCGATGAATCAAAAAAAGATCAACAAAGTTTATTCACTGGCGAGGAAACAAGTCAAAAAAATCGTTTCAAGCTTCCTAGCTTTGAGGAATGGCCAGATTTAGAAAAGCTAAGTAATGAGTTCGAGGCAATCGGGTTTTATTTAAATGCTCATCCGTTAGATGCCTATGGTGACGCGCTTACAAACTATGGAGTGGTTAGGAGTTCAAATCTGATCTATGAATTGAAAAGTAAAGGTGGAACGGCCAGAATAGATGTTGCAGGCATAGTGTCTTCTTCTCGAACTAGAGTTAATCAAAGAGGCAGCAAATATGCGTTTGTTCAAATGAGTGATCAAGGAGGCATTTTTGAAGTTACTGTGTTCTCAGAGCTGCTGGCTAACTCAGGTGAATTTCTCAAACCGGGAGAAGCAGTATTAATCCGCTGTGATTGCAAACTAGAAAATGATTTTATAAGGCTCACGGCAAGTAAAATAACATCTTTAGATAACTCATTAAAAGATAGAGTTCGGGGGTTTAAGATTTATATAAACGAGCAAAACACAGTCGCGAATCTCGCTAAAATCTTGGAAGGGCAAAAAGCAGGGGCTGGAGAGATCAACCTTGTTGTTCAAAACACAAATCAAGAGTTTGATCTCTTGCTTCCCAAATCTTATGAATTGAATGCTAGCTTTAGGGCCGCTATAAAATCTCTCCCGGGCGTTGTCGAGGTGATAGACCAAGAAATACATGTTGCCGGCAAGGAATTACGATGAAAAAAAAACCCAAAATTGCGATATGTGGCTTTAATCTTGAGAGCAATCGTTTTGCGCCCACTTGTGCTGAGAGTGATTTTAGAGAAAATATGTTTTTCGTAGGTCGAGAAATAAGCAATGAAGCGAGGAAAGACAGTCCCGCAATCCATCTCGGAGTAAAAGGTTTCTTCAGCGAAATGAATAAATTATTCGGGCATGATGATTGGATAGACGTCCCCACTATGGTCATTGGCTCTTGCCCAGCTGGTCCGGTGGAAGAGGAATTTTTCAATGAGTTTTTAGAGCAGTTGAGACTAAAATTACTCGCGGCAGGACCATTGGATGGTGTGTATATCTGTCAGCATGGTGCAGCAGTGGCGACCCATACTCATGATCCAGATGGTATAATGTTCGATTTGATTAGAAGGGTAGTAGGCGACGAAACTCCTATTGTCACGACCTTAGATCTTCATGCGAACATCTCGGACCTCATGACCTCAGCAGTAGACGTTTTGGTTGGTTATAGAACAAACCCACATGTTGATATGTTCGACAGGGGTGTTGAAGCCGCTAGCGTGTTAAAGGAAATGCTAGACGGTATGCAACCAGAAAAATATACAATCAGATTACCACTTGTTGCGCCATCCGTAACCCAGTTGACTGCAGAAGGGTTTCCTTATGGAGACTTGATACGATATGGCCAGAAATTTCTCGATGAGGACATTTTTAATGTAACAATTTTATCGGGATTTGCTTTTGGAGATACGCCTAAAAACGGTATGACTATTATCGTTCACTCTCGGTCAACGATTGAAAATGCTAGACTTGTGGCCGAAAAACTAGCAGTATCAGCATGGACTGATAGAACTCGATACGTGCCAAAGATGACGTCGTTAGAACAAGCTGTTGG
This sequence comes from uncultured Alphaproteobacteria bacterium, assembly GCA_902578675.1. Lineage (GTDB taxonomy): Bacteria > Pseudomonadota > Alphaproteobacteria > Thalassobaculales > Thalassobaculaceae. The sequence continues at coordinate 1,094 of CACHDV010000015.1, read as the reverse complement.
TTTGGCACAGCAAGCGCAACAAAGTGCTGAAGAAACCCCTTTTCTATTTGCTGACCCCGCAGATAACCCGGGTGGTGGAGGACGAGGAAATACAACCTATATTCTTGAGGCGTTTATTGCAGCAGGAATTAAGAATTGTGTTTTTTCTGTTTTTTACGATGTGGCGGCAGTTGAATTAGCTTGCAAATCAGGGGTAAACAGCGAAATCGAGATTACTCTGAATTCTCAAGAGACGAACGAATATTCAAAACAACTGAAAGTAAAGGCCCGTGTCGTATCACTCCATTCAGGTAAGTTTAGAGGGCACTATGGGATGGTTGCAGGTACTACGGCTGACACTGGCAAAACGGCTGTGCTAGACTTAGGCGGTATTACCATTATCTGCATAAGCAAACGTCAGCAATGCAGATCGTCTGACTTTATCTCAGCTTTTGGGTTGGATGCGAGTTCCTTCAGCTCAATTGTAGTGAAATCTAGAGGTCATTTTAGAGCGGGATTCAGTCACTTGTTTTCAGACGACCAAATAATTGAGGTGGATGTGCCAGGTCTTACCTCCCCTAATTTATCAAATTTTAAATGGTCGTACCTGCCACGTCCAGTTTATCCCCTAGACAATGATACCTCATGGGATCTAGATTAGACAGTCATTGTATTTGATTAGGTTGCCAAATATAAATCGTAAGTTAAAATTTGATCGGTCAAATGTGATATTGTTCTGCTAGAAAGAGATATAAGCGATGGAGAGAGATTTTACGGCGCGGGGTAACCATGATATGGGGGGTCTGACAGCTGGTGAAATAGATAAAAATGAGCATGATTACGCACTTTGGGAAAAACGAGTTGATGCTATCATGATGTTGTTAACAAATGATCTAAAAATTATGACAGTAGATCAGTTAAGAAAGGGCATAGAGGCGCTGCCTCCTGATGCTTACGATAAAATGACTTATTATGAACGATGGATATCCTCGATTACCAATGGGTTAGTTGAAGCAGGCGTAATATCTACTGAAGAACTGAGATCTAGAATGAGCAAAGTGTCCTCTGGACATATAAGAGAAAAAGAAAGCTAATGCCGCAATTTGCAGTTGGAG
>CACHDV010000014.1 GCA_902578675.1 uncultured Alphaproteobacteria bacterium | reverse complement strand
GGAAACGCCTTAGCTAATGTTTTGAATTGATAAGTCCCAATCAAACTAGTTGCAGAAAAATTAATATCAATCCTAAAATCGAGACAAGAAAAGCAGCAGTTCTGAGCCACGCTATACCTACCACATAAATCAACGAGTAGGCTAATCTTCCCCAGAAGAACAGTTGTGCTCCAAGAACAGTTAAGTCATTAGAAATACCAGCAATATGCGCAACTATTACGAGTACTGCAAAGAGGGGCAGGTTTTCCAGCATATTTCGATGAGCTCTTTGAGCTCGTCCAGCCCATCCAGAAGTTGAGCCAATGTTTTCGCGATTTCCTGCCAGCGTTGTTAGGCCATGCTGTTGTGTAGCACCTAAGAGAGAAATAATAAGTTGGATGAAAGTGAGTGCAACGGCCCATAATAAGAAAGTTAGTTCAGGAGATAACTCGTTCATATCAGACATGCCTCCTTGTGGCTTCTAATTCGTTAAATCATAAAGGTAATTTATCACTTAACCAACATTTAAGTTGCTATCGCTGTCGGTAAAATTTCCCCAATCTCGTCATTTATGATGAGATCCGCATATTCATCCAATGCCGTTGCCTCGCGATTTAGTATGACGAGTGTTGCTCCACTGTCTTTAGCAATAAGGGGTATTTGAGCAGCTGGATGCACTACCAGCGATGAGCCAATGCAAATAAATAAATCACAATGGCTAGCTGCGTCCTCAGCCCTTTGTACAGGTTTAAGGGGCATAGCTTGGCCAAACGAGATAGTGGCAGTTTTAATTATTCCACCACAAAATTTGCATATCGGTAATTGATTATCACCAAAAAAGCTCTGTTTTATATTCTCTAATTCGTATCGCGTGCCACAAGTAAGGCATGAGGCAAAAGTGCCGTTTCCATGAAGCTCTATTACTTTTTCTTCTGGGATACCGGAGTCCTGATGAAGATTATCTATATTTTGGGTTATAACCACTGATGCCTTACCAGATGAAATTAATCGCGCAATTGCATAATGTCCTTCATTTGGCTTAGCTGCACGAAGAGTTTTGTCAGTCTCAAATTTTCTGCGCCAAGATTCTCTTCTCATGTCCTCACTATTCAAAAAGTCTTGAAATTGTATAGGGGCCATTTTTGTCCAAATGCCTCCTGGACTTCTAAAATCGGGTATACCTGATTCAGTGGAAATGCCTGCGCCGGTAAAAAAAACAACGTTGCGGCTGCGATGAATCATTCTTTTAAGATCTAACGCCTTGTCCATGAGAAAACCTTTTAATATTTTTGAATTTATTACGTCTATGCCTTGGCAATTAGCCACTCACCACAAAATTTTATGCAGTAATTACAAAGCAACCTCGAAACCTTCGAATTCTGGGTGTCCTAGATAAAGCTTGGAGTAATCGCCGGCGTTTTTATGGGCCCTACGAAAAGATTCTGATTTCGTCCAAGTTAGAAAGTCTTGCTGATTTCTCCACGTTGTGTGAGAAGCATATATAGCGCAGCCTTTCTCGGTCTTACCCTTTATCAAATCAAAGAATAAAAAACCCGGCACCTTTTCACGGTGTGTCTGATAATTTAGCCAAAGTTTCTCAAAATCAGCATGCCTATCTGGAATTATTCTGAACCGGTTGAAAGCAATATACAAGTCAAGGCTCCTCAAACAGCTATTGGCAGATCAAAAAAACGTGAGTTGTAAATTTTATAAAAATAGAGCGTTGGCGTTTTTTATATCTAACAAATATTGATAAAAATAGCATCGAGTTGATTTATTCCTATTGAGAAATATCACAATGTGTCTGGCTGGGGAACCTGGATTCGAAACAGGACTGACGGAGTCAGAGTCCGCTGTACTACCGTTATACTATTCCCCACCTTTTACGTCAGGCAGAATAATTTCCTAATAGGCCAATCACGCCTAATCTACATTATAACAAGCTCTTACCTATATCTACCTAAGCTTTCATTATTTAGGAAAGTGTTTTTTGTATTAAAGAGTCTGCTTGTTAAATAGTATGTACCGTACTGAGATACGGTGTTTTTTTTGGACTATGCTATTAAAAAAGTAGACTTGAGGTTCTTTTAAAAGCTTGTAGTTCTTATCCTTGGATAAAGGTCTACCAATAACATATGCGGGACTGTAAGCGCTGCTAAGCCAATAAAGGTTACTTTTAGAAGGCTTTCTTCCATTCCATTTCCTTCCAATAAAAAACCAGCTAAAGCAACAAGCGCTATTGTCGCGACTGAGGTCATAAATAAGGCAATTACATCAAACCTTTCCAGATTATTTAATTCTTTTCTAAGGTTTAAAAAGTGCCTGATGGAATGGACAAAGCAAAAATAAAATGCAAACCCCCAAAGTGGAGGCGTAGTAACAAGCAAACTAGCGAGTGCTATTATTTCTAAGACTTGCCGTTGTGAACTTTCTGGGTATTTTACGAAAAATACTATTAGTCCCAACAGCCAAACTAGGAAAAAGTGTTTTATCTGGAGTGCAATTTCATTGTTGTCATCAAACAATAATAACTTAAAAATCTCATTCACTTCTCTTGTGTGAAACACAATGGGAATAATTATTGGGGTTAGGCCATAGATAAAGGCTTGGATTAATTTCAAAGAAGAAGTAGGCATTTTTATTGTGTCGAGCAGACCGAAATGTAATCCAGAAATGAACAGAAATAACGCTAAACATAAGGTAGGATAAAGAAACCAAGTGGCTGTAAAGATAATTGCGACGAAAACGTAACCTATTATAAAGAACGATATCTTAAGCCATGAATTTTTGAAGCGCCGCCTTGCTATTAGAATGTCTGATGCCCCATGTGGAATTCCAATAAAAAGAATAAAGAGTAATGGTATTAGAAGGTCCCATTTCATTTAAATGCATTCCTTAGTGCACCAAGAATAAAATCAGACTTTGGAAGTGCAAAAATTATCCTTAACTTAATCGAAAGTGGGCAATCACCAATCATAAATTTCACGAAATCATCACCACTCAGAGTTTTGGCCAAGGTTGAAAATACATACGGCGCTAGCTTAGGTGAGGATGATAGTACATCAAGAAATACGTTATCCATCCAATTTTCAAAGCTTGTAGCTCCAGGTTTTATCTGAATGAGATCTTGGCCTTGTTTAAGCTGTCCACTGACGTTAATGGCTTGATGAATTATCTGTGAGAAAGCGTATCCTGTAGAAGCTCGCATAGCAGCAGCGTTGAGGCCTATAGGCGTGCCGAGTGGTTTTAAATCCTTCTTGTAATTGAGAGGAATAGCCCCTTTTTCTTTAATAACTACGTCCCACGACTTGCACTGTATTACATTCGTTAAGTATTCAGTGATTTGGTTTTCATACCATTTTGGATTAAACACGGTATCTGAATAAACTGTTGATTCAACCAAGGCGGATGTTTCGGAATATGGCAACACGTATATAAAATGAATTCCATCTTCTTGAGGTACCCGAAAATCCATAAGTGTAACAAGGGTATCATCAAAAACGGATTTGTTGGTTTTTATTTCCCATCCAAGAAAATGTTGGAATATAGTTTTCTTTGTTGGGGATGGAGGCCTGCTATCAAAAACCCTATTAGCCAAGAAAACGTCTCCAGAAGATGTTTCTAATCGGGTATAGGTATCTTCGTTATAGAGGTCAGTGACTCTGGCATTTAATATTGTACCTCTATTTTCTGCAATTTTTTTGAAGAGATAGGTTTCATAATTAGATGATGAAACAGTTGAGTATACAAAACGACTACTATATTTTTGAATGGTCTCCTCAAAGGTTTTAATTTCCCATTTTGACCATGTTTTTCTCGCAAGAGATCTCGCTAAAGTTAAGTTTGGATGTCCATCATCCCAAAAGGAAAATGCGTGCTCTGGGCGAAATTTTTGCGGGTCTAGTAAGATACAAGGGAAATCTTTTGAATTTATTAATTCATAGGCAAGTGTTAATCCGGCGCAACCTGCGCCTACAATGGCAGTTGGAAAATATTCCACATCAGAAGTTTCAATCAAAATCTAAATAGTCCCTAAGGTGGGTGTGTAAGTGTGACTCATGTACTGGCAATCGCTTGAAGCGGTTAAGCATAAGTAACGGAGGATAAAAGGAATGCAGCAATTTACCAGTATTATTAACAACTTGCCGACCTACCCACCATTTTGTCCCGGAATTAAGAATACGTCTTCCTATTAATCTGTAGATAATCCCTGCAATTAGAATGGCCAAGTGACTTCTTGGTGGCAAGTATGCCAAGCCCTTAAAGCCAGATATATAGTAGGTTTCCGCTAATAGGAGAGTACGTTTTACCGCCGCGGAGATTTTCAACCGATCTTTGGTCGTGCCGTTTTTAGCTAATTCAGCAATCTGTGGAGCGGACAGGTCATCACACCATTCTCCTGGTATATAGCGCCTACCTAATTTGGCATCCTCCAATACGTCTCTAGATATATTCGTTAATTGCATTGCTATTCCCAAATCTACTGCGAATGGAATAGCCTTCGTACTAGAAATTCCAAGAATGGGAGCCATCATTAGGCCAACAGTACCAGCTACTTTATAAGAATACTGTATCAACTGATTTTCATTAAGTAGTAAAACAGTTCCTTGATCACTAATAAGCCCTTCAAGCAAATCTTTAACCGCAAAAACTGGCAAATCTAATTCCTGCTTTAATAACAAAAAATTATCAACTTCAGGACAGCTCCCGGTCTGATAGGAATAATTATTGAAAATATTTTGGATCGACTTGAGTTTTGTGGCACCAAGATTATCGGGTTGGTCCGCTATATCGTCGAGATATCGACAAAAGGCATATAATTGTGTAGCTTGTAATCCTACCTCTTTGCCTAAGAAATACCGCGCCCAATGGAACGATTTGCCATACGTAAAAAGTAACTTGTTCGCGGTACTAACATATTGTTTCGCTGTGGTCGCTTTTGGCACTCTTCATGCCTCTGTTTTTAATAAATATTCCGCGACTTTTGCTGAGCTCAGTACACCGGGAAGACCCGCTCCAGGGTGTGTGCCGGCCCCTACAAAATAAAGATTTTCAAGTTTTGTGTCGACATTATGGTATCTAAACCATGCTGATTGCGTCAAATTAGGTGAAATAGAAAACCCTGCTCCATAGGCGCAAAGATAGTTGTCTTTAAACTCCCTAGGTGTCATCCAATGTTCAGCTGTTATGTAATCTTCTAATTTTGGCAGGATAGTTTTGGATAATGCCATTACTATACGGTCACGCAATCTCTTCCCCTCGATATCCCAGTCTATGCTCGCTTGTAAATTAGGTACAGGGCACAAAACATAAAAACTATCACAGTTAGGAGGCGCGAAACTTGTATCGGTTGCAGTTGGTCTATGTATGTAGAGAGAGAAGTCTTCAGTTAGCTTTTTTCGATCAAAAATGTCACTTAAAAGTTCTTCGAAGCGCTCGGTTAGCCAAATAGTATGGTGTGCAACATTTTCATATTTAATTGTGGTGCCAAAAAAGAATACATATAGACCCATGGAATAATTTGTTAATCGAGATGGAAACCACTTTTTAAGTCCCATGGATTGTTCTTGATTCACCTTTAAGAGGTTTTTGTAAACCACAGGTGGGTCGGCATTGCAAATTATATTGTCGAACGTTATTTTTTCATTTGTTTTGGTGTAAGCGCATGTAACTCTGTTATCGCTGACCGATAACTTTTCTACCTCTGTATTATATTTGATTATTATTCCATGTCGCTCCATCAATTCGGTTAATTTTTCAACAAGTTCTCCGGTACCCCCCTTGCAAAAAAAAATGCCCCATTTTTTTTCAAGATAATGAATGAGCGAATAGATAGACGTCGTTGTATATGGATTTCCACCAACGAGTAGGGGGTGGATTGAGAAAGCTCTTTGGAGAAGTGGGTTTTCAATATAATGCTTAACAAATTGGCTCACAGTGCGATCTGCTCGTAATCTAATCAAGTGAGGGATTTGCTTCATCATTGACCAAACTGTAAGAAATGGGACATGAGCTAATTTCGAAAAGCCTACATCAAATATTTTCTTAGAGGCCTGCAGTAATCTTTTGTAATTTTTGACATCTGAGGTTGAGAACTTTGCTATCTCCTCGTCCATTTGCGTCTCGTCCCCGCTATAATTAAACTCTTTTCCGGTATGAAAAACGAATCTATACCACGGTGAAACGGGAACAAACTCCAAATGATCATCGAGGTTTTCATCAAATAACTGAAAAAGTTCTTGAAATAGAAATGGCGCAGTAATAACCGTTGGGCCCATATCGTGCTTGTAACCGTCTATTTTAAGTACTTGAGCTCTACCACCTAATTTATCTAGCCGTTCCACGAGCGTCACGTTATGGCCTAGAGCTTTGCAGCGTAGGGCAGCAGCAATACCTCCGAAACCTCCTCCAACAACAAGAGTGTTAATCGATTCCTTACCTACCAAAACTTAGGAACTCTCGCTTCGATTTTTTGCTAATGAAAATTGTTGTTTAACCGATTGCTCCAGATAAGATACTAACGGCGACAGCGCTTTTTGTAATTCTTCTGGGAGGTTTGATTTATACTGATGGCATGCACCAATATATTGTTGTAATTGTTGTGTACAAATATCTACCGCCCCGTTCTGTCTAATCTCTGTTAGCCAGTTAGTATGGTTCAATCGGAACTTATTCCTCACCCATTCTTCAAATTCTAACCTATGGCCGTTTTTTAGTGTGTCACGAAATGTTATAGAGACGGCGTTGGGTGCGCCGCGATAGAGATCACTGAATGGTTTATTTGAACCATCTTTACCTAGCGCATCAGAAATATCATTTGATATCTGATAGCCTAATCCGAGAGAATGGATGAAGTTTCTTATGGTTTCGAAGTATTCTGTTTTATTTGAAAGCAGAATAGGACCTTCGACTGCGGCACTGAGCAAAGGTACAGTTTTGCTACTGACGAGAGTATCGTAACTTTCCCAGTCTAGAATAGGTTCCCCAGTAAATTCCTTGGCTTGTCCAGCGGATAACTCTGACATCACTTTTGCGATAAGTGTTATTGCGGTAAGTGATTCGCCGCGACATTCCTTGGCTGCTAACGTTGCACACTCAAAACTTTTCGCTACGAGCCAATCGCCGAAACAAATTGCGAGCGGTGCTCCGTGAATTGCAAAGACGGTAGGATGGTCTCTACGAAAATCATCTTCGTCACAAACATCGTCGTGCACTAGCGATGCGTTATGCATTAATTCAACCGCGAGAGCCCAGTTTAAGCCAATGTCGTGGTCAAGACCAACAGCGTTTGAAATGGTTAGGCTAGTAGTCCCTCTAAGCATTTTACCAAACTCAGCAAAATGAGTTTTCGCTACGCTAAATAGGGGATGCCCCTCCCGGGGAAGCACCTCTAACAATTTGGTCTTTAACTCTTCTTTTACGAGTCCTAGTTGACCCGAGTCAGATTTAAGGGCGGGAGCGGTGAGTAGTTCAGCTTTTTGTTGCTTCTTAATTGCAGGTAACCCTTTAGTTTTGCGGGCGATATTGTAAAAACTATCGCCCGCTTTTACTAAGTCACAACCAATTTCGGTTATTTATTTGATTCAGGTGAAGTTGCCGCCACCCAAATCACTACACCAAAGGCTATTTTATTAATAAAATCAGCTAGGTTGTAGATAATGTTTAGTGCTTCTGCGTCTCCACCTCCGGCGTAGCCCCAAACGTAACCTATTGGATAAATTGCCCATCCAACCGTTACGATCCATTTTAGAGCGTTAAATGCAGTTTTCGAGGCGTTGGTGCCCTCGCTAGCATTTATTTTGCTCGCCTCGCCGGCAAAAATTTCGTACAGGATATATAACCATCCGGCCATTCCAATGATAAAGTAGATCCATAGGCCGGACCCATCCTGTCCACCCACTTCACCTAAATATCCTGCGATTAGCATCACAAGTGAAGCGATCAAGAGGCGCCAGAATAAAGCAGCAGCCACCGCTGCGACTGCGGCTAATATCAAATAAAACTCGACTATTTGCAGAGGAACGGTCAATAGCCAGTCAACATATCTAAAGACTATCGGGGACTCACCTGTAGCAACCCAAACTTCTCGCATATAGAAGTAGTGGATAGCAGCAATACCTGTTACCATCGCGGCTACTGTTAGTGATGTCTTCCATTTACCTATTGCTCTGTCACGTTCAACGTAGAAAAAGTAAGTTGCAGCTACCATTGCAGCTGAGATAATCCAGAAGGAAACTCCTACGTAGTCCGCTGGATTTAGCATTAATGATTTATCCATGTTCATTTACTCCTCGGGTATAAAACGAGACTATAACTGAGTATCAGTTCTAACCCTTGCCTGTTTTTGTTATCAAAAAGTTGATACCACCGAATCACAATTATAACATTTTTTGCATGACGCAAAAATCCTTATTTTTCTATTTAAGTCATTGTTTTTAAACAATAAAGACAAAATCATCTGCGTGCTGACTAAATATCTGCTTCAAAAAGCCGCAGAATATCATTAAAAGTTGAACCTAATTGACATGTATTTTTCGATACGGGAAGGCCCTAATTGAGCCTTAATGACTGGTGTCTTTGCTATTACCTATAGCATGTGAAGCGGCGTTCTCTCCAGCAATTTTACCATAAACAGCACCTGCCATTAGACCACTGCCGCCGGGATAGTTTTCGTAAAATAATCCACCAACCAGTTCCCCAGCTGCGAATAGACCACTTATGGATCTATTGTTGTTATCAAGAACAGAGCCTTTTTCGTCGACTTTCAACCCGCCAAAGGTAAACGTAACGCCAGTTGTTGTAATGAAAGCCTCAAAGGGCGGTTCATCTACTGGTAATGCCCAGTTTGTTTTATTTGGATTTAAACCTGTTGTCGCAACACCATCTAAAATTGAAGGATTAAAGTTACCGGGTTTACAGGCGGCATTAAATTCGTCAATTGTTTTGGTTAATGCAGATACATTTATTTCTAGTTCTTGTGCTAACTCTGCTATTGTATTTCCAGAAACCTTTGTGACTTGACGGATCCGATATTCATCTCTTAATAGCGGGATAGTTTTCTGGTCAAAGATTTGGATCGCGGTGCGATTAGGCTGTTTCATTATTTCGCGTCCAAATTTCACATAGGTATGATTACGCAAATCCTCACCTTCATCTACAAATCTATTTCCATCTGTATTCACCATTATACCCCATGGGTACGAATGCTTCTGGAAATTATCAAGAACCTCGTAATCGCCGTATTCTGGCGCAGATATATCCCATCCGACAGAGTGACAACCAGACCAATTTCCGTATGCTCGGGCGCCTATATCAATTGCCATCTTTATTCCGTCGCCCATATTATGTTTCGTCCCTCGAACCCTAGCAAGATCCCAGCCAGGGCCAAGATATCTTGCTCTCATTTCAGGGTTGGACTCGAACCCACCACACGCGAGCACTATAGATCGTGCATTTATCGTCTCAATGCCATCTGGACTCGAAATTTCCAGGCCCGTGATTTTTTTATTTTTATCTTGGATCAAGCGAGTAGCCGCCGTATCGTATCGTATTTCACACCCGATCTGAAGTGCGCGCCTTATTTCGGCTTCGACTAAACCAGAGCCGCCGCCCACTGCTTCGATGTTTACCCCGCCGTAAAAATGGTGTTTTCCGTCGACCATAAAAGACTGCCGACCAAACATTGGTATAAAACGGATGCCATGATTACGCAGCCATACCATAGTTGGTCTAGAATTATCGATTAATCGCCACGCCATTTCTTCATTTGCTTGGTGTTTGGTAACTTTCATAAGAGCGTCGTAGAATACTTGTCTGTCGTGTTTTGGTAGGACGATTTGATCGCGTTCTGCTGGCGAAAGATCCGTTAAAACATCAGTTGCTACATCCTCTACATTGTCATAGCAGAACCGAAAGCCTCCTGCGGTAAAATAGGAGTTGCCACCTTTTTCATGTTCCGGTGCTTTTTCTAGAATTAACACAGAGGCTCCATTTTCTCGAGCTGCAAGTGCTGACGTTAATGCTGCGTTTCCAGCCCCAATTATAACGACGTCGTAAGAAGTCACCTTTCTTCCTTTCTTTAGTTTTGATTTGGTTGCGGCTGCATATCGAGCCCTTCCAAAGATAAGCCCTCTAAGCGTGGCATTAGGTTAAGTAAATGCTGTGTATATTCATGTGCTGGGTTTTCAAAAAGTACTTCGGTTTCTTTCATTTCGCACAAAAATCCGTCCTTCATAACTCCCACTCGATCACACATTTGCCGGATTACAGGTAAATCATGGCTTATAAACAGCATTGTCAGACCAAGTTCCTCTTGAAGGTCTTTTAGCAAATTAAGAATTTGGGCTTGTATTGATACATCAAGTGCGGATGTGGGTTCGTCACAAATGAGAAACCTTGGCCTAGTAGCTAATGCGCGGGCGATAGAAATGCGCTGCCGTTGTCCACCAGAAAATTCGTGAGGATACCTAACTGCGGATTGTGCGCCTAATCCAACATGTTCTAATAAATCTTTTACTATGATTTCAACCTCGCGCCGCGTTTCAGCTAACTGATGAAAGAGGATTGGTTCTGCAACTATATCAAGTACACGCATGCGAGGGTTTAAGCTTGAATATGGGTCCTGAAATATCATTTGCATTTGTTTGCGGAACGGGTCTAGATCGCTTTGTTTTTTTAACGCCGTTAATTCTGTACCTGCAAAATTAATTGCGCCAGAAACCGGCGTATATAGTCCGCAGATTATTCTTGCTACAGTTGACTTTCCTGATCCCGACTCTCCTACCAGTCCAAATACCTCCCCCTCATGGATATCTAAAGAAACATTATTTACCGCATCTAGAAAAATCCTATTTTTTCTCAGTAAAGCTGGCTTAGTGGTAAAGCGCATGCTGATATTTTTTAACTCAACGAGGGGACCTGGCGCTGTTTCGTATTCGCGAGCCTTGCCAAGCCAGTGCTCGGTTATATCGATTTCAGTATTTTTTTCTGCAACGTCTTCTATGTACGTGACCTTTGGAAAACGTATAAGTTTAATATCGGGTCTTGGTACGGCGGAGATTAAACTTTGAGTATAAGGGTGGTCAGGATTACCAAGGATCTTCTCTGTCGCCCCGTGCTCCACTAAACGTCCACGATACATAACAGCAACTCTATCCGTAATGTCTGCTATCACTCCCATATCATGTGTGATAATGACCATGCCTACCTGCTTTTCTTTGCACAATCCTCTCATCAAATCAAGGATTTGGGCTTGTATCGATACGTCGAGAGCTGTCGTAGGTTCATCTGCTATAATGAGGTTAGGTTCAGCGCAAAGTGCTAATGCCACGACAACTCGCTGTCGCATTCCTCCAGAAAACTGGTGTGGATATTGTTTGACGCGGACATCGGGATCCGGAATGCCAACTTGATCAAGTAGTTCAACCGCTCTTTGTCGAGCGTCATTTTCCCCAAGCTCTAGATGCAAGTTAATGGTTTCGACCAGCTGATGTTCAATTGTTTGCAGAGGGTTAAGACTTGTTAGAGGATCTTGGAAGATCATTCCAATTTTTTTACCACGTATCTTCTGCTTTTCAGAATCTGGCAGATTGTCTATACGATTGCCGTCAAGGAAAATTTCCCCTTTCGTCATTTGTCCAGGTGGTTCTAATAGACCTATAAGTGCGTTACCTACAGTTGATTTTCCGGCGCCAGACTCGCCAACTATTCCTAGAATATCCCCTTTTTCGAGTGAGAGAGAAACGTTATCTACAGCTCTTAAAACTGATTTACGACTGGGGAACTCTATTTCGAGGTTGTTTATTTGAAGAAGCGTCAATTTAGTCACCGTAGTTTAGGGTTTAGGGCGTCACGTAACCAGTCGCCTAAAAGGTTCACGGCCAGAACAAGAAGAACCAGGGCTATGCCAGGGAAAATTGTTATCCACCATTCTCCAGAGAAGAGAAAATCGTTGCCTATCCTGATAAGCGTTCCTAAAGAGGGTGTGGTTGGTGGTACACCTACCCCTAAAAAGCTGAGAGTAGCTTCGGTAATAATTGCAATAGCTAGGTGTATAGTTGCAATTACGAGAACTGGTCCCGTTACATTCGGTAATATGTGGCGTAGAAGGATCGTCCATTTTCGAATACCAATAACCCGCGCCGCCTGCACATATTCTTTCCCTTTTTCTACTAACGTCTGCCCTCTGACTGTCCGAGCATATTGAACCCAACCAGAAATTCCGATGGCGAATACGAGTACATATAGAGCCACTTCGTCGTGGTGTTCGCGAGGGAGTAATGTTCTTGCTAGTCCATCTACCAGCAAGGCTATAAGTATAGCTGGAAAAGAGAGTTGAACGTCCGCAACACGCATTATAAACGCATCTAATCGACCTCCTACATAACCACTAATGAGACCCAGGCCTACACCAAGGATTAGAGAAAAAATAACCGACGCAAATCCAACAAATAATGAAATCCGTGAGCCATATATTATGGTTGAAAGAATGTCTCTTCCTTGATCATCCGTACCTAAAATGAATCGAAGTTCCCCATCATCCATCCAAACAGGTGGGAGACTCGCGTCTAATAAATCTATGCTAGCTAAATCGAACGGGTCATGGGGCGCGATGAGTGGTGCAAAAATCGTAACTATTAAATACAATAGCGTTACGCAGGCCGAAGCAACAATAACGGGAGATCGTGTAAAGCTAAACCAGAGATCGCTATCACGCATCTGTCCAAAGTAATCAAGTAAAGTTATAGGGTTTTTATTTTCTGTCATTATTAACTACTGGCCATTAACAAGTGCCTTGTCGACACGAAGTCTGGGATCAACAACGAAGTAAAGGATGTCGACAACCATATTAATTACAACAAAGAAAAACGCGATTAGCACGAGGTAGGCCGCCATAACGGGAATGTCAACTTCGCCAATAGCCTGAATGAAAAGAAGTCCCATGCCAGGCCATTGAAAGACGCTTTCGGTTATAATAGCAAACGCTATGATAGAACCAAGCTGAAGGCCAGTTATTGTTATAACAGGGACAAGTGTATTTTTTAGAGCATGCCTAAAATGAACGGCTCGAGTTGGTAGGCCCCGAGCACGCGCAAACTTAATAAAATCTGCTCGCAGCACCTCTAGCATTTCCGCTCTTACTAGACGCATAATCAGTGTCATTTGAAAAAGTGCGAGTGTGATAGAAGGCATTATCAGAGATTTTAAACCTGAGGCTGTTAAAAAGCCACTGGTCCACCAACCAATTTCTACTATGTCTCCCCTACCGAAAGTTGGAAGCCAACGTAAAATGACGCCGAAAAATAAAATAAGTAGAATTCCAATTAAAAATGTTGGTAATGACACCCCAACAAGTGAAATTGTCATGAATGTTCTTGAGAGGAAACCATACCGCTTGAGCGCTGTATAAACACCCATCGGAATACCGATTGCGAGCGCTAAGATAGCCGACACTAGTGCTAGTTCAAGTGTCGCCGGCAACCGCTCAGCAATGAGTTCCTTGACGGGACGTCTGTGCTGATACGAAAGGCCAAATTCACCAACAGAAGCGTCTCGGACGAAACGATAGAATTGGATTATGAAGGGATCATTTAAACCAAGGCGCTCTTTTAGTTCTGCACGTTCTTCCAGGGTTGTATCTTGACCCACCATATTATTAATCGGATCACCAACATATCTAAACAACGCGAAAGCAATGAGTGCAACTGTCAGCATTACAACTACTGATTGCAGTAGACGTTTAAATATAAATGCTAGCATAAACTCAATTAACCTCGGAAATGGCTTACTTCATAAAAAGAGACTGGTTTTATCTATTTTTTCTAAAAAAAAGCCTGAGGAGGAATTATTAATTATCCTCCTCAGGGAGTTAGGGATTTAATTAACGTTGACGTAACGAAGGTCCAAAACGTTATCTGGACGCTGAATCAGATCAACCTTTTCAGATATTCCCCATGAAAGTGGCTGTTGATGCAAGGGGATATGACCTACTTCATCCTTGTGTATTTTGAATGCTTCATCGATCATCTTTTGTCGTTTTTCTTGGTTCGTCTCGGATTGTATCGAAGCGGCAAGTTCATTAATTCTTAGATTACAGTAACCTCCAAGATTAAAGGCTCCTAGTTTGTCAGGACCACCTCTACAAGCCATCAAAGAAGATATCGGATTGTGGCTATCGAATGTCGATGGGGTCCACCCGAGCAAGAAAAAGCTCGTGTCATAGTTATTCTGAGCTAACACCTTGCCAAAATACTTTGACTTCGGCTGGGCTAATAAGGTTACCTTGACTCCGATCTTGGCGAGCATGGATGCGGAAGCTTGACAAATACGCTCATCATTGACGTAGCGATTATTTGGACAATCCATTGTTACCTCAAAACCATCTGGATAACCTGCGTCGGCCAATAACTTTTTTGCACCTTTTGGATCGTAAGAGGGTCTATCATTTAGAGCAGAATTAAAACCATTAATTTGTGGAGCTACCATCAACCCTGCGGGTACGCTCGCTCCTCTCATTACTTTCTTTTTGATGGCGTCGATATTAATTGCTTTTATAAACGCCTGCCTTACCCTGAGGTCTTTGAATGGATTTTTGCCCTTAATATTTGAGTAAAGTAATTCGTCTCTTAGCTGATCAAAACCAAGAAAAATTGTACGTGCCTCAGGACCTGCTAGTGGCTTTACCCCTTTCGCATCGTCAAGTCTTTTCCAGTCCTGAACAGGAACAGGATATGCCATGTGAACATTACCAGAAATCAAAGCAGCAACCCTTGTGGCGTCTTGGGCAATCGGCGTGAATACTGCTTTTGTAATATTGCCTTTTACGGTGCCCCAATAGTTAGGGTTAATCACGAGTTCTGTTTTCACACCCGACTGTCTCGCGCCGAGCATAAACGGTCCAGTACCGTTCGCGTTAAGGTTTGCATAGTTTCCCTCATCGCCACCTTTGACATTTGTAGCCTCTAATGCTTTGTATTTTTCAGCCCACTGTTTATCCATAATGTAAAAGATTTCCAACTGTAGTGGCAGTATAGGATTTGGAGCTGGAGTGACGAGATCAATGGTGTGCTCGTCCACAATACGCGTTTCTTTTATAAGTGCGGCCACAACTTTCATGTCAGAACCTTCGGTACTTAGTCTTTTTACAGAAAAAGCCACATCGTCTGAGCCTAGTGACGACCCATTATGAAACTTAACACCCTTTCTTAAATTGAAACGCCAGACGGTTGGCTCTATATTCTGCCAGCTCTCGGCGAGCGCACCGACCATCTCCATTTTTTCATTTCGAATAACCAAGCC
Source organism: uncultured Alphaproteobacteria bacterium (assembly GCA_902578675.1). Lineage (GTDB taxonomy): Bacteria > Pseudomonadota > Alphaproteobacteria > Thalassobaculales > Thalassobaculaceae. Next base: position 20,137 of record CACHDV010000014.1, on the reverse strand, counting down.
TTCATAAATATTACGTTGAAAACCTAGTGTCATGGTCTCAAATAGACCGTGCGGATCCATTGTTTGAAGATCGCCCTGAAATGCCCACCGAAATGTTTTGGAGTCGGCGGGTGTAATGGCCATCCCAAGCGCTGCGATAGCAGCAAAAGCAGTTAATCTAAATTTCATTTTATGCTACCTCCCTAGCATAGGTTAATCCCTTCTCTGAGCTTAAAGTCGGATTCCCAGAGGGTGCCGTTTAACGTTATTGGAACGTTGCGAGCAATGCAAGAGAAGGGTGATTTTACGCAGCGCAAAAATGTGAAGGCTATTTCATATTTGTAGTAATCACTGCAGTGCCGTTGGATTTATATAGTTTAAAAGACGTTTTTATAAAAGACGCCATCTTTCATTATTATTGGAATAAATTTCGCGTCATTATTTAAGAGGCCGATATCTTTTGAAGGATTACCGTCCACGATAAGAATATCGGCGAGGGCATTTTCTTTTATTGCACCGAGTTCTTCGCTCATATTTAAGATCTCAGCATTTACCTCAGTTGCATGCCTGATTGCTTCATAATTTCCCACCACTTCGGCTTTTATACTTAGTTCATCCGACTGATATATTTGGCACTCTCCCAGAAGATCTGATCCGTGCCCTATTTTCACGCCATTATTTTTTGCTATCTCAATTGCATTGAGGCCAACATCGAGAACATCTTTTAGCTTACCAATAGACACCTCTGGAAACCCAAAAGATTTACCATGTTTATATAAAGCTCTGTAAGTGACGTTTGTTGGCACTAGGAACGCATCATATTTAGCCATTACTCTAGCAGATTCTTCATCAAGTAGATTTCCGTGTTCTATAGTACGAACACCGTTCTCAATTGCCCGGGTAATAGCCTTAGGGACGTACGCGTGTGCCATTACATAAGTTTGCGCAGCTTCGGCTTCTTCACAGATCGCATTTATCTCTTCTACGGAGTATTGTGTGTTTTGAATTGGATCGTTTGGCGATGCAACGCCACCTCCTGCCATTATTTTTATCTGATGTGCACCCTTCCTCAGTTCATCACGTGCTGCCCGTCGGCACTCATCCACACCATCCGCTATGCGGCCTAGTTGCTGCGTCGATGCTAAACAGGCACAAGTGATCGGGTGTGACTCAGATGTGACAGGCCTCATGTCACCATGGCCTCCGGTTTGACTAAGTGACAAACCAGAAACAAACAACCTAGGCCCGACTAAAAGACCATCTGTTACAGCATTGGCTAGCCCCCTGTCGGCACCTCCGGCGTCACGGACTGATGTAAATCCCCGCATTAGCATTTGCTTCATAAATTTACCTGCATCTGCCGTTAAGTATGATACCGGAATATCACTTAGGCGCCCGACATTTACAATTGTAGCCTTAACATGAACATGAGCATCGATCAGCCCAGGCATTAGCGTCATACCCTTAACATCGATATTGTGACTAGTTTCAGATTTAATTGGTTTGTCAGATACCTCAACAATCCGATTGTTCTCCACTAGCACGTGGTGATCCGATCGAAGTTCTGTGGATTGTCCATCAAGTATTGCTGCATTTTCAAATAGGAATGAGGCCATGATGTGATCCCTAATTCATCTCAAGGAGTTTGTACTTTAAGTAAACAAAACTTAATTTAGAAGAATTTAAGTTGCCCAGAACACGTGCCTGTAAATTAACTAGGGTGAGCGAGACAAACCAATCTAATCTAATCTAATCTAATTCAACGCCTCTCTGACAAAAGCGAAAGTTGTTTGATATGTTCATCAGTTTGTTGATCTTGCAGCTGAGTAGGATAATCGCCGGTGAAACAGTGATCGGTGTATAATGGATTATTAGGGTCGCGTCCTTCTGGGTGACCCATTGCTTTATAAAGACCATTGACACTTAAAAATGAAAGACTATCAGCCCCGATAAACTCCCGCATTTTCTCCAACGTTTGATTTGCCGCCAAAAGTTGATCTTGTACCGGTGTGTCAATTCCATAATAGTCAGGATATTTTATTGGAGGTGAAGCAATTCGCATGTGAACCTCAAGTGCTCCAGCGTCCCTCATCATTTGGACAATTTTTATAGAGGTTGTTCCGCGAACTATTGAGTCATCGATAAGTATTACCCGTTTGCCACCAACAAGAATCCGGTTTGCGTTATGTTTTAATTTTACGGAAAAAGCGCGTATTGATTGTTGCGGTTCTATGAATGTTCTTCCAACATAATGGTTTCTGATAATACCTAATTCAAAAGGTATATTCGCAGCCTCGGCATATCCAATTGCTGCCGGCACGCCACTGTCTGGGACGGGGATTACTACATCAGCCTCGACACCAGACTCTTTCGCTAGCTCGCGTCCAAATGACTTTCTGCATTCATAGACGCTTCGCCCACCAACCGAACTATCCGGCCGAGCAAAATAAATGTATTCGAAAACACATGGCCTAGGTTTCGTTGGTGGAAACGGTTTTACGCTCTCAATACCATCATCTGTTATGACAACAATCTCGCCGTTTTCTACTTCGCGAACAAAGTTTGCCCCGATAATATCTAATGCACAGGTTTCCGAGGCAAGAATGTAGCTTCCGTCTAATTCTCCAATTACAAGAGGGCGTATGCCTAACGGATCTCTCACGCCAATCAATTTCTTATTGGTGAGCACGACAAGGGCGTAAGCGCCCTCAATTTTGAAAAGAGCGTCAATAAACCGGGCCAGGGTATTGCCGCGCTTCGAGCGAGCGATTAACTGCAAAATAGTTTCTGTGTCAGAGGTAGTTTGGAAAATACATCCGCTGTTCACCAATTCATCTCTAAGTGTGACAGCGTTTGTTAAATTTCCATTATGAGCAACCGCTAATCCCCCCCCAGCTAAATCTGCAAAAAGTGGCTGTACATTGCGTAGGGTTGTTTCTCCAGTAGTAGAGTAGCGAACGTGTCCAATTGAATTTCTGCCAATTAACTGTTCTAGCACAGAAGCTTTGGTAAAATTTTCACTTACTAGACCGAGCCGACGTTCGGCATTAAAGCGCTTTCCGTCGTAGCTTACTATTCCTACCGATTCTTGGCCTCTGTGCTGAAGGGCATGTAGGCCGAGGGCTGTTAGAGCAGCTGCGTCCGGATGGCCATATACGCCGAATATACCGCATTCCTCACGCAAGCGATCGTCATTAAAATCTAGATCGGGTAGTTCATTCACCAAATCTCTTACAGCTCCTATAACGCTGTTTTATTCATCGGAAGTTATATACTTACTTGAGTGGCATGTCTTGTTTTTTGTAACATAACAACTCATGGTAGATAGTTTGTTGGTGATGATGGGGAAAAATTTTTGTGAAAAATATGACGAAATTACTTAGCGACAAAGAAGTTATACAAAAAGTGCTTGATCAAATTTCAGATAAAACAACTGATCTTGGTGATCAAACATGGCGCGAATCGGTAGACAATTATCGGTCCGAAGAGCGATTTTCCACAGAGTTAGACCTATTCCAGCGACTACCAATTGTCTTTTGTCCATCTGCGGCCTTGGCTAAAAGTGGTTCTTATGTAGCCCGAGATGTTGGTGGTGTTCCTCTGCTGGCAGTTAGGGGAAAGGACGGAGTCGTGAGAACTTTCCACAATAGTTGCCGGCATAGAGGCATGATATTAGCCGAAGGCAGCGGAAACGCCTCAAAATTCATTTGTCGTTACCATGCGTGGGCCTACGGGTTAGATGGTAACTTGCTGAATGTATCAGGGAATGAGGGTTTCCCCGATTTAGATAAAAATTCCCATGGCCTTATTGAAGTCGAGACACAGGAAAAGTGCGGCCTAATCTTTGTAACCCAGAAAAAAGCCATATCTGATGGCGCGCTAGCTAGTTTGCCAACGCTCATTTCTGAGGATCAAAAAGTCTTCGATTATTCAACATTTGTAGATGAAGCGAATTGGAAGATTCTTTTGGAAACGGCCATGGAAGGCTATCACATCAAAGCGTTGCATAATAAAACCTTTTATCCCTATGGTTTCGATAATTTAAATATTGTCGAGACGTTTGGAATGAACTCCCGAATAGTTTTCCCTTTTCGACGTATTGAAAAATTAAGGGAAATCCCAAAAAATGATTGGAAGGCAGATGGGATGCTTACCTATGTAATACAAATATATCCCAATGCGCGATTATCAATTCTTTCGAATCATTATCAGTTGGTCATAATGGAACCGATTTCCGTTTCAACTTCTCGATGGCATGTCTATAGACTTACGCCGCCGAACACGACAGTTTCAATTGAAGACCTTGAGCGCTCAAAAAAAGACGCCGCTTTTGTAAAAGACACTGGTGTTGAAGAAGATCGGGAGGCCGCTTGCTCAATACAAAGAGGTTTAATGGGAGACGGTAACACTCATTTTACGTTTGGTAGGTTTGAAAAAGCAATTGTGCACTTTCATCGCCAACTAAACGCACATATAAATGAGTTATCAAGCTAAATTAAATTCGCCCTTTTCATTCCAAGGTCACACCTGTATCGAATAATTTTTGAACGTGATCACTCGTATACCCGGCTTCAATCAGTACCTCTCGGCTGTGCTCTCCTAATTTGGGTTGCATTCGCCTTAATGAGGACGGGTTATTTGAAAAACGAATGGGCGGATCAGTCATGCGAATTTTTCCCTCGCTCGGATGATCCTCAATTTTCCAAAAGCCACTGGCCAAAAGTTGTTCGTCGCTCAATAAGTCTTCAAGACTGTTCACCTCTGTTACTGGTATCGCCGCCTCGTTAAGAGCTGTTTTCCATTCAGTAGTCGTGCGTGTTGCAATCACTTCTCCTAGCCAATCATAAACTTCTTGAGCATTATCCACCCGTGCAGCGTTACTAGAGAAGCGGGGGTCGTCTTTCAATTCTTGTTGACCAGCAATCTCAAACATTCGCCGCCAGTTTTCATCGCTGTATGGCAGCACTGCTAGAAAACCATCTTTGGTTGCATAAGGGCGACGCCCTGTGTTTAATAAACGGGCATAACCCATGTCAGCGATCGGTGGTTCAAATGCTGCCCCATATAAATGTTCGATCATCACATTATCTACAAGGCTTTCGAACATTGGGACTTCAACAGATTGGCCATTCCCGGTTCGCTCTCGGCAGAAAAGGGCTGAAAGTATAGAGCTCAGAAAATTATAAGATGTGGTTTTATCGGCAACGATTGTTGGAACAAACCGTGGTTGATCGGAAACAACTGTTTGCAGCGACGCTATACCTGAGGCAGCCTGTATAATATCATCGTAAGCTGGATCGTTGGCTCTTGGGCCGTCTGCCCTAAACCCATAAGCAGCGCAATATATAAGGCTAGGGTTGTTTGCGGTAAAGCGCTCGTAACTTAATTCAAGCTTTTCGGCAATTTTAGGGCGCATATTATGCATGAACACATCCGCGGTATCGACTATCTTCAATAATGCGTCTTTACCCTCACGAGTGCGTAGATCCAATACAACGCTTCGTTTATTTCTATTTGTAGAGAGAAATACCGCTGCCATACCGGGGTTCTTTTTAGGCCCCATATTTCGCGTGACATCGCCTTGAGGCGTCTCAATTTTAATTACATCTGCTCCCATATCACCCAAGGTTTGGGCAGCCCAAGGGCCAAGTATCACCGTTGTAAGGTCGACCACTCTTATTCCGTCTAATGTTCCTGGCACGTTAATCACCTATGTTTTATTAACTCTTAAAAGTAACTTTTGACTTTATGTATCGAGTAATCGTAAAAAGATTCTCGCGCACATGCTAGTTGGATTATGTCGACAGCGCATTTCTGATCAAAAACTAGACCAATTTTTTTAAGTTTTTGGATCATATAATTACTTTTGCAGTGAAGTAAGAGGAGAATGAAACATGCTTTGGGAAAAAGAGGTAGAAATTTGCACACGTGCAGGCGTTATGCAGGGGTTTGCGGCAGCTCCTGCGGATGGCGTACCAGCACCTGCTATTATTTTTTACATGGACGCACCTGGTTATCGTGAGGAACTTCGCAATATGGCCCGGCGCATTGCCAAAGCAGGCTATTTTTGTATTCTACCTGATATGTACTACAGAATGGGTACTCTTCGGTTTAATTTACTGCAGCGAAATGAAGCTATGACTAAAGTGATCTTTGCAGCCATGGATCATCTAAGTAATGCGATGGTTGTTGAGGATACGTCGTGCATATTATCGTGGTTAGATGGTCAGGGATTAGCCAAAGCTGGTCCTGTTGGATGTGTTGGCCATTGTATGAGTGGTCGTTACATCACTACGGTGGCGGCAAAGTTCCCAACACGAATAAAAGCGGCGGGCTCCTTATATGGTGTTGGCATTATCACAGATCATGCGGACTCGCCACATTTGCTGCTTCCTGAAATTCAAGGAGAACTCTACTACGCTTTCGCTGAGGTTGATCAGCATGTTCCAGAAAATATTATTCCTGACCTCAAAGATGCTTTAGCTCAAACAAAAATTAAGCATTCGGTTGAGGTATACAAAAACACGCAACATGGATTTTGTTTTCCCGAACGATCTGCATATGCGCCGGAGGCCGCCGAAGCGACCTGGGCACACTTGTTTGAAATGTGGGAGCGGCAGTTAAAACAACCTAACAAGTAATACCGGTACTTTGTTTGCTATATTTTAAAGACTTTAGAGTCTAGAGGGTATTAGCTTTCAACGGCTCAAAGGCACTGGCTAGATCATCGGCACCTGTTTCCGCAAATTCACTCATTGGATCGCCGCTTATTCTCGTTGCTTGTAAAACACGTGGTTCGGATACGTCGTAAGGACATGCTCTATGTAGCACGCATCGATTGTCCCAAATTACAAGGTCGCCTGGTAACCATGAGTGTTTATAAAGCCTTGGCTGCTGGCAGGCCTGCTCGAGAAGTGAATCTAATAAATTGTTAGCTTCTTTATCGTCCATGCCTGGAATTTTGTAGGCATGCCTACCGATACAAAGAGCATTCCGTCCCGTTACAGGATGTTTCTTTATGAGTGGTCTGAGTGGGGCTCCTTTGGTGTGATACCCATAGCCTTTCCCGGTTTCTACTTTGTAGCCATTTTTTGCCTGGCTCTGGTAGAGTGAATGGAATGCGGATAATTTAGAAATTTTCTCAACTTTAGAAGGAGCTAACTCATCATATGCCGCTCGCATATCAGCGAACTCGGTTTCACCGCCCCTTGAAGGAACAACTTTTGCCGATAGGACGCCAGCCTTTGCGGCCAGAGGCATATAAGTGCTGTCCATGTGCCATCCCTCATTTCCTCTTAATGTCATGAAACGATGCTTGTCATCTTCTTCATCAACTTTCAGAACAGTGCCGTCAGGTTTTTGGTTGCTTATTGGAACAGCCTTTCCACCCTCGGCCCCACGGAGCATCTCGATTTCGCCGAAATGTTGGGAAAAATCGACCTGAGCTTCAGCTGATAAATATTGGTCAGGGAAAACTAATAAGGCGTAATCATTAAAAGCCGTATCTATAAGCTTCCAATGAGTTTCAGTTAAGTTCGCCAAATTAATATTCGTAATTACAGCTCCGAGAGTTGCATCAATAGCTTCTATTTGAGGGTTCATTAAACTTCACCTCGCGCGACTTTTAAATATCCATTAAAAAAATTAGAAACCAAAATATCGGTTCATAAAAGTCTATGAAGTATTTTTTTTATCCCGATTGGAAAAACCTCCAATCTGATGACAAAAATGGTAGTTCATATCAAAAGTCTAAATTTTGGGCATTTGATGAAACAAAAAAAGAAAATAAAATAATCTTCATAAAATCTCAAAATATTCTCTGTGTTCCCAATCGGTAACTTCTGATAGAAATCTGTTAATTTCATTCCTTTTTATTTTCAGTAAATATTCCACAAATTCGTCGCCCAATTTTGTTCTATAAAAAGAACTTCTGTCGAGCGCATCGGCCGCTTCAATTAGACTTTGTGGTAACCGATCGGCATCAGTAGTATACGGTGTTTCTGTCACAGGAGGCGGAGTGAGTTTATGTTCTATCCCATCTAAGCCTGATAAAATTTGTGACATTAAATAAAAATAGGGATTTGCACCCGGGTCCCCGACCCTATTTTCAATTCTAGAATCCTGATCTTCACTCGAACCTAACACTCTTACCATCGCACCTCTGTTATCTTTGGCCCAGAGGATACGGTCTGGGGCTAGCGACTCAGGTTTATATCTTTTGTAACCATTTATCGTAGGCGTTGTAAAAATACAGCTTGCATCTGCGTTTTTTAAAATTCCTGCAACGAACTGGTTTCCAACGTCTGATAACAGCAAGCCTTGTTTATCCGAAGCAAAGGCATTTTTGCCATCGCTTCTATTAACCAGTGATTGATGCAGATGCCACCCACTTGCAAAGACATTTTGTAATCCTGGTCGGCACATAAAACTCGCATGGTAACCACTTCTTTTACAAATTTGCTTGGTCGCAGATCTAAAAAGTAGCATGAGGTCTGCGCTTTCTTTGCCAACCAGTGGGGAAAACGTAAATTCAACTTGACTTGGGCCAAACTCTATCTCCACTGTTCGCAGAGGCAAGTCCAAAGCTAAGGCGCCTTCCCGAATTAAATCTATCGCCGGTTCAAGTTCATCTAACCTTACCTCAGATAGGTATTGAAACCCGTGCGCTAAAGGTGCGACTTCTGGCGCCGTACCAGGCATTGCTGAGTCCTGAAATCCTAATTTTGGATCGGTAGTTTTGAATATATGAAACTCTATCTCTATGCCGGATAAATATTCGTAACCAAGCTTGGAAAGCGCATCCACGGCTTGAGAACATAGTCGCCTGCTGGAAAAAGGAATAGGATCACCATTTGGAAAATAAATATCACAGAGAAACCAGCCTGTTTTTTTTGACCAAGGAAGGACTTTAAAGGTTTTTGGATCAGGAACCATGATCATATCGCCTGCACCATTAAACTGAGACGTATTCATTCCGGCGCCTTGCTCCCATATTGGGAAAACAGTTCTGTTTGACGTATCTTTGAGCAGGAGTGTCGACGTCATGCTGCAACCAGAAGACAAAATGCTCTCCAATTCGGCGACCAAAATAGATTTTCCGCGCAGTAAGCCGTGCTGATCCGCAAATGAAAGCCGTATTGATTCTAGCCCTAGGTCTTGAATTCTTTTGAGAATTGACATTGCGGACTTATTTTGATCTTCATCCCACAAACCATGTTTCTTGATGAAGTTTTTCAATCCACTACTACCGCCCAAAGTAGGCATATTCTCTCCAATATTTTCATAACTGGTTTATAGTACTTTTCCAACTACAACTTTGGCGCCTCTTCATTTCAGCTTCCGTCCAGGCTTTTTCCCAATTATCAAGTGACGCAATGACGTCGATCGCTTTTGGAATACTGTGATCATAATGCGATAGGTTTACGTCGGAGCGATCCTGCTGTTGGATAGATTTGATAAGGTTCTTACGATAGGCTTTAATCGCGACATCACTATTAGCTAACGTCTCCTTTGTTCTATCCTGTATACTGCCTTGTGATTCGACAGCCCATTGGTCATGGACGTTAATATCGCTACCCATGCCAGTGTAAGTTTCCGAAATTTGTTCCGTTGGATTATAGCCGTAGTTATTCCATTTCCCTTTTTTGGGAATGTAGTTAGGTAATTCATACAGTTCTAGACGTTGCTTTCGCATTAAATCTTTATCAACGGGGTCACCAAAACTGGTGAACATTGCATACCAATAGCTGCGAAAGTCATCAATTGGAACATGCCACTGGGTGAGTGTCATTTCGTTGCTAAGTGGAATGTGGATTGCTGATGGAAATATCTGATTTGTAACTCTTACATGCATACCGTTATTATTAAGATTTCTTAAAGCGATTAATCGATGTCCAAAGTCAGTATTCTCGACCCTTATCTCCGGGCGATAATAATCTCTTAGAAGTTTAGTCATCGGAATATTGTCTACATTATCTCTAAATTGCTGACCGTATTTTGCATCCTCCTCATCTTCAAGAAAACGATGAAGAAAAGAAGCGTGGGCTGGGTCAATCCCCACTTCTAGCAGTTGCAGCCAATTACAGTCGACGAATCCCTTGAACGCAAAATTGTGGGTTGATGGCGCTATAAGACAATCTAAGTTGGGGAGTGGGGGTATATCTCCTTTGCCCATGAACGCAAAGATCATTCCATTTTTTTCGATTACTGGATAAGCGTTCTGTTGAACGCTATGGCGCAGCGTGCTGTCTTCGGGTTCTGCTGGCTGTTCCATGCAATCGCCGTTCGTACTGAAAAGCCAACCATGAAAGGGGCACCTTATACCGTTATCTTCCAGTCTGCCGTAACAAAGGTCGGCACCTCGATGGGCACAGTTTCGTTCTAAGAGGCCCAGATTACCATCTTGGTCTCTGAATAGAACAAGGCTTTCGCCAAAAACTTGAACGGCTGCAACTGGACGATCGTTGTTTAGTTCCTCTGCCAGCGCCACCGGTTGCCAAAAGGAACGTAGGACGTTGCCAGCCGGTGTGCCTGGACCAATATTCGTCATCAATTTATTCTGTGCAGAGCTTGCCATAAATCTTCTTCGTAAAAGTTTTGTCTGAAAACTTATTGTAACGTAACGGATAAAACAAGATTAATGCCAATGTGGTCGGCTTGAAATGGAGGTCTAAATGCATGGACATAACTTTTAAAGGGAAAACAAATATTTTAGCGCGTTCGGTTTTGATGCGAATTTTTCGAAAATGGAGAGGATATTTTTCATTAGATCGACAGGTTGAAGAAAGCCGGACAACTTGAAAACCTCAAATTACACTTCTTAACCTATCTAATGTCGTTCTAAACTGGAGAAGGGCAGTTAAGGTTTTAAGGTGGGCAATTCAGCAAGAAAGTATTGCGCTAGCTGGCTCTCCTGAGTTAAGACTCTAAAGCAGAGGTAAAAAATATGTCACTCTTTGAGCGGTACTTAACAATCTGGGTGGGGCTTTGTATCCTGGTTGGTGTTACCCTTGGTAAATTATTTCCAGATATTTTCCTCCTATTGTCCGAACTTGAGTATGCCAGCGTGAACTTTCTTATCGCTCTACTAATCTGGGCAATGATTTACCCAATGATGGTTTCAGTAGATTTGAAAAGTTTGCACCTCGTCTCAGAACAGCCCAAAGGTTTGCTTATTACTCTTGTTGTAAACTGGTTTTTAAAGCCTTTTTCTATGGCTGCCCTTGGAGTGTTTTTCTTTAGATGGCTTTTTGCAGATCTGATACCCGAAAAAGATGCGGAAAGTTATATCGCGGGTTTGATCTTGCTAGGTGCGGCTCCATGTACAGCCATGGTATTTGTATGGTCACATTTAACCAATGGCGATCCAAATTATACTTTGGTTCAGGTTAGTTTAAACGATGTTATCATGGTTTTTGCTTTTGCTCCCATCGTTGCTTTTTTACTTGGCGTTACGGATATACCGGTTCCATGGGAAACCCTCCTGCTGTCGGTCGGTTTGTACGTTGTGGTGCCTTTTGTAGCGGGCGTTTTTACGAGAAGCTATCTCACAAATAACTTAAATGGCCATATGCGTCTGGAGCAGTTTAACACTTTGATTAAGCCCTATTCTATCGTAGCGCTTTTAGGGACTGTCGTGCTTTTATTTGGCTTTCAAGGTGAGGTGATTTTAGATCAACCTGTTTTGATCCTATTAATTGCAATACCGCTTTTAATCCAGTCATATGGTGTGTTTGCCATAGCATATTTTTCGGCGTGGCGATTGAAAGTTCCGTTCAAAGTGGCGGCTCCGTGTGCTATGATTGGTACTTCTAATTTTTTTGAGTTGGCTGTAGCGGTTTCAATAAGCTTATTTGGACTAAATTCAGGTGCAGCTTTGGCAACAGTTGTTGGGGTTTTAGTCGAGGTTCCCGTGATGCTGTCTTTGGTAGCATTTGCTAACAAGACCAAATATGCGTTCGAGCATTCTTAAGTAAAGACGAGTATATAAATTTAACTAGAAGTAAAAAAGGTGTTGAAGTTTGAACCATAGATTTCATAAAGCGCTATAAGTTGATGGCAAAAAAGGTATCATCAATTGGCGCGGCGCGGACTAAAACAGTAAAGCTAAGGACGGCTAAAGGCAGGAGTGTGTCTTCCCAACGTTGGTTAAGAAGGCAGCTAAATGATCCGTATGTGCAAGAGGCAAAACGGCAGGGTTATCGTTCCCGTTCAGCATTCAAGCTTATACAACTGGATCAAAAATTTGATTTGTTTAAAAAGGGATATCTCGTAGTGGACCTTGGTGCAGCGCCTGGTGGGTGGACACAAATTGCTGCGGATCGTATTAATTCGAAAAGTTGTTCTGGTAAAGTCGTTGGTTTAGATATTCTGCCCATGGAGCCAATTAGTGGCGCTACGCTGCTGCAGGCTGATTTTATGACTGAAAGTGGTTATGAGCTACTTTTGAAGTCCCTTCCAACTAATGTTGATGTTGTTCTAAGTGACATGGCTGCGCCAACAACTGGTCATACCCAAACTGACCACATCCGCACAATTGGACTTTGTGAGGCAGCTTATGAATTCGCGGTTGACGTTCTTGCAATGAACGGTTCGTTTATTGCAAAAGTTTTTAAAGGTGGAAGCGAACACGCTTTATTGAATAGAATGAAAAAGGAATTCAAAAGCGTTAGACATGCAAAGCCAGATGCTAGCCGGTCTGAGTCTCCTGAAACCTATGTTGTTGCTATGGGTTTTCGGGGAAAGGTAACTACTTCCAATAATGAGCATTAACACTATGTATTCGTAGAAAGCTAAAAATAATCAATTTTCAAAAAAGTGGGTTGGATAATCTTGAGGAAGATGTATATTTCAGCGTCACTGATGTGCGAGGAGGCTTGAATGCATATACGTGACGCTCTGACATTCGATGACGTTCTTTTGGAACCGTCAAGCTCGTCGGTAATACCTTCGTCTGTGAGCACCTCAACTCGGCTTACAAAAGAAATAACTCTTGGTATACCTTTACTGTCTGCTGCGATGGACACAGTTACAGAAAGCCGTCTGGCAATAGCTATGGCACAACTGGGAGGGTTAGGTGTTATTCATAAGAATATGGATATTGAAAAACAGGCAGCGGAAGTAAAAGCAGTCAAAAAGTTCGAAGCGGGTATGGTCGTGAACCCCGTTACTATCTTTCCTGATGAAACATTGGCTGACGCCCTAGAATTAATGTCCCACCACAAAATAAGCGGGATTCCAGTAGTGAGACGCAAGTCAGGCAAATTGGCTGGAATTTTGACAAATCGGGATGTAAGGTTTGCTACAAACAAACTCCAACCTGTCAGTGAATTGATGACAAAAAAGGTTATAACTGTTGCCGAAGGCGTTACACCTTCGGACGCTCAACGGTTACTTCACCTGCATCGTATCGAAAAATTAGTTGTGACTGACAGCGAACAAAAGTGCGTTGGCTTAATAACAGTCAAAGATATGGAAAAGGCTGATAACCATCCCGACGCTTGTAAAGATAGTCAGGGCCGGCTGAGATCTGCAGCAGCCACTGGTGTCGGTGATGAGGGAGTTGAACGTGCCCGCGCACTTTTTGATGCCGAGGTTGATGTAATCGTGGTGGATACGGCTCATGGGCATTCTCAAAATGTCATAAGTTCTGTTTCAAAAATCAGAAAACTGTCCAACTATTCACAAATCATAGCCGGTAACATTGCGACCACGGAAGGAGCTAAGGCACTCATTGACGCTGGTGCAGATGCCGTGAAGGTTGGGATAGGGCCGGGTTCAATATGCACAACACGAATGGTCGCCGGCGTAGGAGTGCCTCAACTAACGGCTATATTGGATGCGGTGGAATCTTGTAGAAAATCTCAAATACCTGTTATTTCGGATGGTGGCATTAAGTATTCGGGTGATTTGGCAAAGGCAATTGCAGCGGGAGCTGACTGTGCGATGCTTGGTACATTATTTGCCGGAACAGAGGAGAGCCCGGGAGAAGTATTTTTACATCAGGGAAGGTCTTACAAATCCTATAGAGGTATGGGCTCTATGGGAGCAATGGCACGTGGTTCTGCCGATAGATATTTTCAAGAGGAGGTGTCCGATCATCAGAAATTTGTTCCCGAGGGTATTGAGGGGCAAGTTCCATATAAAGGACCAATCTCAGCGGTGGTCCATCAATTGGTTGGCGGTCTAAAGGCGGCAATGGGTTACACAGGAAGCGCTTCTATTCCTGAGATGCAGAAAGATAAAAAATTTCTTAGAATTACCAACGCTGGCCTTAGAGAAAGTCATGTCCACGACGTTACTATTACCCGCGAAGCCCCCAACTACAGGCCTAACTTGTGAGATCTGCGGCTAGACTTGCGTCTGTTATAGAAATCCTTGAAAAAGTTGAAGATGAAAATCTAAATATCGACCATTTACTTATTAGATATTTTAAGCAACGACGTTATGCGGGCTCGAAAGATAGACGACAGATTCGAGAGCGCATTTATAGAATAGTTAGAAATAGATTCAAATTAGAATGGTGGCTGCAAGATGTAATTGAGGAGCGATATACAAGCCGTTTGCTGGTACTCTCGGATCTGGCCTTTTTCGAATTCTGTAGCCAAACGGAATTAGACGAAATATTTAATGGAGCTGCAAACAATCCAGAACGGCTTAGCCAAAAAGAAAAAGAAATTTACCAAGCATTAGTCGGTAAAGATATCTGTCACGTTAAGATGCCAACTAACATTAAATTTGAGTGTCCGGACTGGGTTTTTGCGAAATTAGAGCCCGTATTTGGTAGCGAACTCGAAAAATGTTTGGTTGGACTTGGCGAAGAAGCATCCCTAGATTTACGGGTAAATACTCTGAAAAAAATTACGAGAGAGCAGGTTCAAATACTCTTAGAAAAGTTTGATATTAAGGCTGAGAAAACCAAATACTCCCCATTAGGGTTGAGAATTCATAGCCGTAGAAGAATTGATCAAATTAAACCTTTTCGCGATGGCTTATTAGAAATCCAAGATGAAGGTTCCCAAATTATTTCCATGTTGGTGGATGCAAAGCCTGGTATGCAAATCGCCGACTTTTGCAGTGGAGCAGGCGGCAAGACGTTAGCCATGGGTTCGTTTATGGCAAACAAGGGTAGAATTCTAGCTTTGGATACTTCTTTAACACGGTTGGATAAAGCGGCATTAAGAATTAAAAGAGCAGGACTTCACAATGTTGAGAGAAGACTTATAGGCGGTGATGCTGATCCAAAACTTAAACGGTTGGCCAAAAAATTCGATAGAGTACTCGTCGATGCGCCATGTTCTGGAATCGGAACATGGCGAAGAGACCCGGATATACGACAGAGGCTAAACAGGAAAAACCTGGAAGCAATGGTCCAAGTGCAACAAAAAATACTGATAGCTGCTGCGCGATTGGTGAGGCCAGGCGGTCGACTAATATATGCCACTTGCTCGCTTATTCCCGATGAGAATGAAAAGCAAATAGAAAACTTATTGAAAAAAAGAAACGATTATTCGATTGTATCAGTAAAGGAAATTTGGTCAAAATTAGACCCTAAAATTAAAAAATGGCATGGAATGGTTAATGATAATATGATGCGATTAACGCCTCATCAACACGGAACAGATGGATTTTTTATATCTATTTTAGAACGCTTGCATTAGGAGCAATTTGAATTTTTTTAATAAATCGCTTATTCGTATTCTTTTACATTATCAGCGCTTACTAGACCGGCCCTTATATCTTCCATTATCTTTTTTCTGTCGCGGCTTTTCGGATTACCGTATCCCCCACCTCCAGGCATCTCAATTATCAATTCTTCGCCCATTGGAATAACTTGTCGGCCCATTCCTTTCAATTTTTTGCCTGATGTTAATGTAAGGGAACCAGTTGCTCCTGGCTTTCCACCGTCTCGCCCACGTGCGGGGTTTTTAACGCGATCAAAAGTGCCAAATATAGCAAATTCTGCTTTTTCTCTATTTCCAACGACCATCCTTTGACCGAGTCCCCCCCGGAATTGGCCAGCGCCGCCTGAGTTTTGTCTCAACTCTTTGCGCCATATTACTATAGGTGTGATCGCTTCTAGCACTTCGACGGGAACGTTTCTTACTCCACTTGGGAATGGGGTCGCGGACAGGCCATCTTTATTTGGTCTCGCACCCGCACCACCGCTATGAAAACTCATCGCGGTAAAAGTTGTATTTTCTAACTTAGTATTTGGATCTCGCGTCGTTATTCCATGCCCAGCTCCAAGGCGTAAATTCCAAAGACAAGAAGTACCTTCTGCAGGGACCCGACCAGGTAGTAGTTGATGTAAACAACCAAAAACGACATCTGGTAACATATGGCCAATAGAGGATCTAGCTACAACTGCGCAGGGATGTGGGGCGTTGAGGATACAGCCTTCGGGTGCTTTGACGATTATATGCGCCAAAGATCCCGCGTTATTTGGAACTTCCGGAGCCACAACACATTTGACACCAAAACTTGTGTAGGCATCAGTGTAGCATTTCGGTACATTTATTCCAAAGTCTGATATTGGTGAAGACCCTTCGTAATCGATCACGATAGTGTCGTTTACTACGCTAAGTTTTGCTTTGAGAACGATTTCCTCATCATAGCCATCAATTTTCATAGTGTTTGTTGTCGTGGTTATTGGAAGTTTGCTTATCGCCGCTCGCATTGCATTTCGGGTGCTTTCAATGATTGTTTCTGCTAACTCGTTGAGGTCCTCAATTTTATATTGGACCATCATTGCTCTAAGACGATCGCTGCCAACGTCATTGCAATTGGCTAAAGCATAGATATCCCCCTCAACTTGTTTAGATTCTCTGCAGTTGTAATGAACAAAGTCTATCAGTGTTTCATTCAACTGGCCGGCTTTGAAAAGATACATTAATGGAATATAAAGTCCCTCGTGATATATTTGCTTTCCGTCAGGCGCCATGCCAATACCCCCAATATCTACGACATGGGTTGTACAGGCGAAGAGAGCGACAACACGCCCGTTCTTAAAAGTTGGTGTTACCACGACGATGTCATGCAGATGACCGGTACCTTTCCAAGGGTCGTTGGTGAGGAAAACATCGCCTTCTTTCATTTTTTTGATTGGGAATTTCTCGATAAAGTGACCAACTGACATTGCCATAGAATTGATATGGCCGGGAGTTCCTGTAACTGCCTGGGCGAGCATGCGTCCTTGTAAATCGAATACGCCCGCCGATACGTCACCAGCTTCTCGAGTTGAAACACTAAAGCCAGTGCGTATTAGAGTTCTAGCTTGTTCCTCTACTATTGTCGTTAATCGGTCCCACATTACTTGGTAACGAATATTAGCTTCCCTCATGGGTTTTCCTCTTGGAGTTTTAGCTCTAAATAATTTAGATTGTTTACATAGGCGCAGAAATTTTCCGAGACGTATGTCGTCGTTTCATTTTCGATAATTAAATTTGGGCCGGGCATCCAGTCTCCTGGGACCAAATGTTCTCTCACGTAAATGGGGATTTCCTGGAACTGGTTAAGGCGAATGTTAAAAACTTTCCTTTTGTCCATCGCTTCAGGTTGATTTTGTTTTTCAACTTTGGAAATATTTTTTACCAGCCGTTTATTTGTACTTAACGTTAGTGACCAGGTCATAATTTCTGCAGTGAGACCTGGTATGACCCGGCCAAACAATCTTTGGTATTCGCTTTCAAATGTTTGCATCAGTACTTCTCTGCTATTTGAAGTCAAAGGCTGATCGTTGATTGGCACAGCTATTTCGTGGCCTTGGCCTCTATAACGCATAAAAGCAATTCTATTTTCCGTTAGTTGTTTTGTTTTTGTGCCTTGTTTAACAACATCCTCTGCTTCTCTCTTCATTGATTCAAATAAGTTATTAATTATCGCTGGGTCAAAGAACCGAAGGTCCATATAATAACTACGCGCAACCTCATAGGCGATATCAGCTTTTAAAAAACCGATTGCCGAGCCCACACCAGCGCCACTAGGAATGATTATTTTTTTGATATTTAAAGTTTCCGCCAGCTGACAGGCGTGGAGTGGTGCCGCTCCACCAAATGCAATCATCGCTCTATCATCAAGACGTTTTCCCAGTTCTATAGCATGTACGCTGGCTGCATTAGCCATATTTTCATCCACGATTTGTGCTATTCCAGATGCGCTAGTTTCGATGGACAGGTCTAAGGGGAGGGCAATGTCGGCCTCAAGAGCTTGCCTGGCTAACTCTTGTTCTAGTTCAACCTCACCGTTCGCAAAGTCTTTTGGGTCTATGCGTCCCATAATTAAGTCTGCATCCGTTACGGTGGCTTTGTGACCACCTTTGTTGTAAGAAGCGGGTCCTGGGCTCGACCCTGCACTTTCTGGGCCAACGCGTATTCTCGATAGTTGGTCTACTGACGCTATAGATCCACCTCCTGCGCCAATTTCAACCATGTCAATAACTGGTATTCTAAGTGGAAATCCGCTGCCTTTTAAAAACCTATATTCTCTAGCAACCTCAAATTCACGAGAGTGTTGTGGGGTATATTCGTCTATATAACATATCTTGGCTGTAGTCCCGCCCATATCAAATGACAATACTTGCGGTAGGCCACACTCGGCGGAAATAATGCGTGATAAAATTGCTCCACCAGCTGGCCCTGACTCAACAAGCCTTATGGGTAATGTTTTGGCAGTTTCTAATGTCGTCATACCGCCACTTGACATCATCAAAAGAAGTGGGGCTGAAAATCCTTGTTGTACTAGGGCTGCGCCTAAGTTTTCAAGGTACGTTTTCATCAGCGGCAGAATGTAAGCGTTGGCGGTGGTCGTGGAAAGGCGATCATATTCTCGTATCTCTGGCGATACTTGGCTAGATATTGATACGGGTACATCCGGGAGAGTCTTTTGGATAAATGACTTCACACTTTTTTCGTGTTCATCATTGGCATAGCAATGCAAAAAGCCGATGGCGATTGCTTCTACTTTTTCTTCTCTACATTTGACAACGGCCTCTTCGACGGAGCGCATATCCAGAGGAATTAAAATGGAGCCGTCTGCTGCAATTCGTTCCTTTATGCCTAACCTGAGGTGTCTAGGCACTAGGGGTTTAGGCCGCTCCATGAAAAGATCTGATTGCTCAAATCTGTGCTCGTAGGCAATTTCTAGACTATCTGTAAAACCGTCAGTGGTAAGAAGAGCTGTTTTAGCGCCTTTTCGCTCTATAACCGCATTCGTGGCTAGAGTTGTGCCATGTATGATGAAGTCTACGTCCTTAGGCTTCAAGTTGCTGATTCTCAACACTTTTTTTGCTGCGGCTAAGAAACCTGCTTCAGGGCTTTCTTTTGTCGTAAGTACTTTTGCGGTGAACCGATGCTTATTATGCTCTAATACAGCATCCGTAAAAGTACCGCCAATGTCTATCGCAAGACTAACTGTCATAGAACTAACTTTCAGGGATTTTCAAAATTTTGTTTTAATCAGCGCTTAGTATTGAGTCAGCAAGTGCTTCTGGCACGCTTAACATGGGGTAATGCCCTGTTGTTAGCTCTAGCCATTTTGCACTCAACATATCAGCTGTTCTCTTTTGGTGAGAGATTGGTGGGTTGACGCTTTCATTACAATAAATCACTGATGCGTCCCAGGTCATCGACCAAAACTCTTTCAGTTCCACAGGGTTGTGCATACAAGCTATAGGATGAAGCGTGTAACGAGCGATGGCCCAACTTTTTATAGGTTCATGTAACTCTTTAAAAAGCCTATTTATAACATCATCCCGGGGCGGGCCTGATGCAAGGTCGGTATTTACAACTGATTTTCTGGATACAATGTCAGAAAGTCTTTCGCCGTCCATTAGGGCCAGAGCGTCTGCGAAGACAAGCCTGTTTACTCGATTTGCGACTAGTTCGGCAACCTTCGCCATTACCATGCCGCCAGTGCTCGTCCCAACCAAAACTACATCTTTCAAATCTTCAAAAAATAACAGATTGGCAATTTCTTGTGCGTGAGACTCGGTGGTAATTTTGCTGTGCAGTTGATAAGAACGCTCTGCACAACCTTCTAGAGTGGGAGCCAAGACGTAATGCCCTCGGTTCCGAAGAACACTCGCTAGTGGTTGCCATATCCATCCGCCTTGGTAAGCGCCATGTATTAGAACGATATTTGACATTTCTATTTCCTTCCA
>CACHDV010000013.1 GCA_902578675.1 uncultured Alphaproteobacteria bacterium | reverse complement strand
TGGGCAAGTAAGTACCTCTATTAAACCTGGATTTAGGAAATTATGTGGGCAATTTGGGGAAGCTGCCGCAACTAAAATTATAAAGGAGGGGCAGAATTCCCTCAACTGGCTAAAGAATTTTATAGCACGAGAAAAAATAGACTGTTCATTTAAAGTTCCAGGGCGTTTTTTTGCGGCACATAGTCAAAGGGAGTTCGATCGACTGGCTGCAAACTTAAAAGCTCAGCCGGTTTCTCTGGAAGTAAAGGCAAAGCTTGTTACTCGAGCCGAACAACGGAAAGAGCTTGGCACCGATATTTATCATGGGGGTGCTGTCTTTGAGTCACACGCGTCGCTTGACCCCGCTCTTTATCACTCGGCGTTGCTGGAAAAAGTATTAAAAGCGGGCGTTACTATAATAACTAACTGTCGGGTCAAAAAAATACGAAAGCATAATGCAGAGTTTAGTTTAGATACCCAGCTTGGGTTGTTTAACGCTAATAAAGTTATTGTTGGCACAAACGGATATACTGGCCAACTTACACCCTGGCTTAGCCGGCGTGTAATTCCAATTGGAAGTTATATGATTGCAACGGATGGCCTAGATGATGATCTAATAAATGAGCTAATGCCTACAGACCGGGTGATCAGTGATACCCGAAAGGTTGTGTATTATTATCGCCCGTCACCAGACCGACGCCGGATCATTTTTGGCGGGCGAGTAACAACTGGAGAAGTTGATGTTAAAAAAAGTGGCGCCCTCCTACGCCGAGACCTTATAGGTATTTTCCCAGAATTGAAGAATGTCAAAGTTTCGCATTCCTGGATGGGTTTTGTAGCATACACCTTTGATGAATTACCGCATATTGGGGAATATGAGGGCATTCATTATGCAATGGGCTGCTGTGGATCGGGAGTAGGAATGGCGAGTTATTTAGGAACAAGAGTAGCTGAACAAGTTCTAGGGCGTAAAGAGGGTGATACTGCATTCGACAAACTCACGTTTGAGACACGCCCATTTTACACAGGTAAGCCGTGGTTTCTGCCGGCAACAGTTGCTTACTACAGGTGGCGAGATGGGACGGATCAAGGTAATAAAACTAGCGTTGTTTAGCACCGCTATATAGTACATCATGTTGCCTTTTTAGGGCTTCATTTCGAATATGTTGGGATTCTTTATCAAATGACCTAGTTGGTCGGGGTTCATGATCAAAGTTTCCAAATTGATCAATTCCTCTGGCTAACGTGGCACTTGTTTTTCCAGCTATTTGTTTGACCTCTGTAGAAATATATCGGATTGCAAACCCTATTCTATCTACGTTGCTTTTATTAGGTTCCGATCCGTGTACGATATTAACATGGTGTAGAGACATTTCTCCTGGTTCCAGTTCGAGATCGATTGCTTGGTTTTCATCTAAACCAGCAATAATTTCCTGTCCCCTAGTGAGGAGATTATCTTTGGAAAAAGTATCTTGGTGTTCAAGAGCTGCGCCTAGTTGGCTCCCAGGAATGACTCTCATACAACCATTCGATGCTTTGCTAGGAGAAAAAGCCACCCATGCTGTGAGTACATCATGAGGTTCAAGGCCCCAGTAGTTGGCATCTTGATGCCAACTTACAAATCCAGCATCATGGGCTTGCTTAGCAAAAAAGCTTGAGCCCCAGGCTAGAAGGTTGGGGCCGAGGATTTTACCCACGTGATCTGTAATGGCAGGACTAGTGACCAAGTCATAAAGCCATGGAAAAACTAAATGAGGTTTGCTACGCAGGACTGATTTGGCGTCAAAGTTTGGATTATGGCGGAGGTAAAACGTTCTATATTTTCTCAAATAGCTCTCAACTTTGTTGCTGCTTAAAACCCTTAGAGGCGAGAGAAAGCCATCACGGTGATAATTGTCTATTTCAATTTGGCTTAAAACCGATGTCATGGTCACGACCTTTCAGCTTAATTGCAAGTATGCATTCTAAAAATCAGCTTGAGGAGTCTAGTTTAAAGCGGGGCTTTTGAAAAGTTAAGGTGGTGTTGGATGGGTAGTGTCAAAAATCCATTTTATAGATGATCGAATTATGCTCTCTTACAGGTTAATCTCTAGCCAAATCTAATGTTGTGGAGGAAATCATGGCTTTTTATGAGTTGCGGCAATACAAAATCAAGCCCGGAAAAATGTCGGAGTGGCTCAAATTTATGGAGAATAAAATCATTCCATTCCAAGTAAGCAAGGGAGCTGTGATAAGCGCTAGCTTTAAAGGTGAAACAGACGACACAGTTTATTTTTGGATACGTAGGTTTGAAAGTGAAACTGAGAGAGAACGACTTTATAGGGACATTTACGAAAGTGATTTTTGGAAGGATGAGGTCGCTCCCAAAGTAGGTGAGCTTATAGACCGCGAAGCCATTCAAGTACAGCGGGTTACCCCTACTAGCTTGTCAATTCTACAATAGAACCTTTGTCGTGGGTTGAATCCCCCCTTAAGGTACTGCAAAACGTGTCTTCGGCTCCTATAAACTATTTCTGGAAACATAAAAAATCCTAAATAACAAAAAGTCTTAATATGAAATTTGGCTTCCATGAAGTTTAAAGCATTCTTGCAAAATAGCATGTATCATGAGTAGTGCGTTAGATGGTTCGTCCAAGGGAATAACATTTTTCCAATGGCTGATATTGGGGACTCTGACGCTGACCTCAACTCTCTATGCTATGAGTATGACAATCGCTAATATAGCGTTGCCGCAGTTGCAAGGCGCATTGGGAGCTACACAGGACCAAATAGCCTGGACAGTGACCTTCAACATTATTGGAACAGCAATTGTGACACCCATGACAGGCTGGTTGACGCTTCGGTTTGGCCAGCGGCGTCTAATGCTTTGCGCGATCTTTGGTTTCGCTACGTCGTCGATACTCTGTGGTCAAGCGAATGCACTCCCAGAATTAGTCATCTACAGAGTTTTTCAAGGAGCATTCGGTGGTCCGTTAGTGCCACTATCACAAGCAATAATTTTGGGTGTTTTCCCGAGGCGACTGCACAGCTTTGCCACTGCTGTTTGGGGCATGGGGGTTGTTTGTGGTCCTATAATTGGACCAACGGTTGGGGGTTATATTTCTGAGGCCTATAGTTGGCGTTGGATCTTCTACATTATTGCACCTTTCAGCCTGTTAGCATTTTTAGGGGCCTGGTTTTATGTGAGGAATACAACGCACAATAAGCTCAGTAAGTTGGATTGGACGGGTTTTATTAGCTTGTCGATAGCAGTAACTGCCTTGCAGTTGATGTTGGACAGGGGTAATAGGCTTGATTGGTTTGACTCTAAAGAAATACTTATAGAGGCAGCTGTTGCTATTATCTGTTTTTATATCTTTACCGCTCATATACTAACTTCGAGAAATCCGTATCTAAATCCATGGTTATTAAAAGATAGAAATTATTTATTAGGATTTGTCCTTGTATTTATTTACGGCACGCTAAATTTTACACCGCTCGTTCTTTACCCAAGCATGCTTCAAGATTTAAGAGGTTATCCAGAGTCTATAATTGGTTTACTTTTAGCCGCACGAGGTTTCGGCGCATTTATGGGAAATTTTTTAGTCCTCATAATTAGTAAACGAGATCCTCGCATTGGACTGGCTTTAGGCTTCATTGCTCAAGCAAGCTCTTGTTGGTTACTAGCGAATTTCGACATTAATATGACAACTGCGGGTGTTGCATGGGCAAGTGCAATCCAGGGTTTTGGGGTAGGTCTGTCATGGGTTCCACTCACTATTGTGATGTTTTCTAACATTGACCCTAAGTTTGTTCCTGAGGGAACCGCCGTCTTGCACTTGCTTAGGAACATAGGGAGTAGCATATACATCTCCCTAACAATAACGATCGTTATCCGTTCAACATCAATTAATTATTCTGATCTTGCGCATTTTATAAACCCTTTTAATGAGATTTTACTTTTTGGACGTGAAATGGGTTCTCCGAATTCCAACATGTTTTTTGACCTTAGTAACCTAAGCGGCGAAATAGAGAGGCAATCTGCCATGATCGGATATATTAATGCATTCTACTTTCTCGCCATAACTGGTTTTTTAGCTTTGCCGCTGATATTTTTCGTCAAATCTTTCACGAGGGGCAAAGAATCCTAGTTGAACCTCACACGCGGATCTAAATAAGCATAAGTAAGGTCGATAATTATATTTATGGTCGCGAAAATTAACGCCAACAACACTACTAGGTTTTGTGTAACAATATAATCTGCATTTTCTACAGATTGCAGGAGTAATGCCCCTTTACCGTTAAGATTAAAAACTTGCTCTGTTATTACTAGTCCACCTATGAGAAATGCAAATTCATTTCCTAACACAGTGATAACAGGGAGACTTGAGTTTCTTAGTACGTATCTATTCATTATGCTAAATTCATTTAAGCCATAGGCTCGAGCATTTAAAACGTAATCCTCTCTAAGTATTTCTAATATCTCAGATCGCGTCATTTTTTGTGTAATGGCGATATATCTCAAAGCAATTACAATTGCTGGTATTATAAGTTGTAATAAGTTGTTTAATATATTCTCAAAAGGTGACACAAAAATGATGGGCGGCATCCATGGGCTGCCAGTAAGTTTCTGGGTAATGATCAAAATGCCCATTAAAACCATTATGCCTAACCAAAAGGAGGGAATGGCAACACCAGTAATGGACAAAACCTGTATAATATAATCTTGCCAACGCCCTTTATAGTAGGCAGCTACTACACCAAGTGGAACGGCAGTAAGTATTGTTAGTGATAATGCCATGAAAGCTAGTTGAAACGAGAGAGCTAGACGGAGTTTTATCTCCTCGCTCATGTCGTTACCGGTCCACATAGACACGCTAAAATAAAGAGTGAAAGTTTTCCTAAAAAACTCCCAAAGTTGGTTCAATATGGGCTTGTCTAAACCCAGTTCCTGCCTGCAAAAATTCAAAGTGTCAGGACTTAAATCTGTACCAAAGTCGACCTAGCGAGTAAGACATATGTCGCTAGGTATTATGCGCATAAGGAAAAAACGAGTGCGCCCGCCCCAAATACGGTTGGTATCATAAGTAGAATTCGTACTATGATATATCTATACATAGCTCTATTAAAAATTTAACGATTATTAAACCGCTTTGGATACACTATGACACATCAAGACACGGACGTATTGGTATTAGGTGCTGGCATTGTTGGAATTTGTAATGCTATCGCATTAAATGAAAAGGGATTTAATGTCACGCTGGTAGATCGAGATGAGCCATCTGAAGCAACAAGTTTTGGCAATGCGGGAGTCATTTCCCAGTGGGCGTGCATCCCTCAATCTATGCCTGGGCTTTGGAAAAAAGTTCCGAAGTGGTTGCTTGATCCATCAGGCCCGCTATCAATTAGGTGGTCGTATTTCCCTCGGATGTTACCCTGGTTAGTTGAGTTCCTAAAGTCTGGTAGTGTCGAGAAATTGCCGGCAATAGCGGACGCTATGCTTAATCTAAATCGACCTAATCTTGATTTATACAAGCAATTATTAAAGGGTACAGGGCATGAAAACTTAATCGAGGATTGCTCCTATGTTTTTGTGACACGTAGTAAAACTAAGATGAATTTAGAGACACTTGAATGGAAGTTACGTAGAGAACGGGGAGTGCCCATTCAAGCAATTACTGGGGATGAGGCAAGAGAATTAGAACCAGACCTTTCGCCCTCTATACAAAATGGTGTCTTGATTAATGGTCAAGGTAGGACAACAAACCCAGGCCGGCTCGGTAAAGTTATTGCCGAAAAAGCCATAGCCCAGGGAGTTAAATATTTTAAAGCAGAAGTAAAGAGGATAGTTCCTCTCACTAATGGGGGGTATGAAATTGTTACCGATAATGGCAACAAGCAGGCATCAAAACTTGTTCTAACAGCGGGAGTTTGGTCGGCAAAACTCTTAAAAGATTTTGGCGTAAATGTGCTGCTTGAGGCAGAGCGTGGTTATCACCTCATTTTCAAAGAACCAGACGTGACTTTAAAAAACTCAATATTGGATGCAGATAATAAATTTGTTTCAAGCTCTATGGAAATGGGAATGAGGAGTGCGGGGACGGCTGAGTTTGCCGGTGTTGATGCGCCTCCTAACTATAAACGCGCTTTAATCTTTAAAGACCACGCTAAATCGCTTTTCCCCAAACTCAACACGTCGTCTGTTCAAGAGTGGATGGGAAGACGACCTTCTCCGCCAGACTCAGTGCCCTATATTGGAGAAGTTCCAGGGTACCCGGGGCTTTTTTACGGTTTTGGCCATGCTCATCTTGGTTTAACTGGCGCGCCAATGACGGGGAGAATGATTGCCGGACTTGCTTCAAACCAGCCACTTAACATAGATATGACACCTTATAGATTGGACCGGTTCTAGTTGTGCTAAGTAAGTGGTTTAAGGGTTTACTATAACGGTTCCAAATTTAGTCGAACTTTCCACAAGTTCGTGAGCTTCAATAATATCTTCCAAGGAAAACTTTTTGGCGATAGGCCGTAATGAGTTTGGTTTTTCAACGAGCCAGCGATTTACGCCGGAACAAGCACTATTAAGTTCCTGTTGTGGGAGCGAATTTAGAATAAAGGGGCGGATTTGTATATTTCTTCTCATAAACGAGAAAAAATCTAATCTTGGCATCTTATCTGAATCTGAAGCATAAGCGGATACGCAACTATTCTGTCGCATAATAGAGGTCATCCAGGGAAGGTCTCCACCAAAATCTACGGTGATTAAGCGATCTACACCTTTGCCTTTCGTATAGGCATCAACCCTTTCAGCCACATCCTCTGTTTTATAATTTATTACATTTTCTGCCCCTGCCAGCAGCGCGCGTTTAGCTTTTTGATCGCCGCTCACAGTACATAACACGTTAGCGCCTCCCCAAGAAGCAAGGGAAGTAGCATAAAAACCCACGGCGCCAGCTCCGCCAGTAATAAGGATGGTTTTTCCGTTAACTGAGCCGTCGGCAAAAACACTATGATATGCGGTTAATCCTGGAATACCTAATGTAGCACCCTCATCGAAAGAAACATGGTCCGGTAATTCTGTTACATAATTAACATTAATACAAATATACTCGGCGGCGGTTCCAAAAGCGCGGCCTAGGCGTTGTCCGTTGAATAGCCAAACACGCTGGCCAATACGGTTTTTAGATACCCCCGGGCCAACTTGGTCAATTATACCTGCACCATCACTATTCGGGATTACCCTATCAAAATTATAACCATAGCTAGATTGACCAGCTCGCAGTTTCACATCTGCGGGGTTTACACCGGAAGCAAATATTTTAATCCTAACTTCATTATCACATGCTTCCGGCGTTTCCATCGTGCCAATTTGGAGTACATCTATTGCCGGCCCGGTTTTTTCATACCAACTTGCTCGCATATCAGTAACGACCTAAATTTTATTGGCTTCGTAACAGTTTGCCAGGCAATCGACCGGTTGGATTACCGTTCACCCATACTGGCACCCCGGATAAAATAGTGTGGTCATATCCAGTTGCTTTTTGGATAAGACGTTTTCCCCCTGCAGGAAGATCATAATGTATCTTCGGCGCATCAAGTTGAAGTTGATCATAATTAATGACATTAATATCGGCTTTGTAGCCCGCTCGAATTAACCCTCTGTCGTTAAGGCCGATTGCTCGAGCATTGTTGTACGTCATTCTTTGAACAGTATTTTCAATTGGAAGTAAGTCCCCTCGTGTTCGATCGCGGGTCCAGTGTGTTAGGGCATGTGTCATGTCTGTTGCATCACACATTATTCCAACATGTGCTCCGCCGTCTCCCAGCCCCATTAATGTATTAGGGTGCTGTAGCATCGAATGAACGCAGGACATGTCACCAGCACTATAGTTTGACATAGGGTGATACAGTATTGTTTTTCCCTCATCTTCCATCATTAAATCAAAAGCTATCTTAGCTGGACTTGTGTTTTGTTTTTTTGCAAGTGCAGCAATGCTACTTTCTGGAAGAGGCTCGTATTGAGGCGGATTTCCAAGCAGAAAAATTTTATCCCAATCACGGTATCTTGCAATTTGTTCTTTCGTTCCACCTGGTTCGTTAACTAATCGTTCTCTGAACGCTGGGTCACTTAATACTTTAAATTTAGCTTTTATATCCAAAGCTGCTACTTCACTCCAACTTGGGCAGCCTAAGAAAGGATTTTCAGAAAGTTCGAAACCAAGAAGAGTACTTGTTGGGCGGCCTCTTACTTGACCAGTTATCAAATATCCTTCGGCATTTGCCGCTTCTATCTTCTCTAAAAGCTCAGACCATTCATTTGGCCAAGAGTCGCGTTGAAGTAATGTCATTGTAAGAGGTAATCCGGACTTTTCTACTAGCCGTTTTAGCATGGAGAACTCGGATTCTTGGCTTTCCCCGAAATCAGCAACAACTTGCAGCCAACCCCGGCCGACCTTTGAGATAGCTCCTGCAATTTCTTGAAGTTCTTCTTCAGCGGCGCCATAAGAAGGAATTGGCTCGCCTTCAGCCGTGCGGTGTTGTAGCAGTCGGGATGTAGAAAATCCAAAGGCGCCAGCTTGGATACCTTCAGCTGCTAATTTAGCCATTTTTGCCCTATCTTCGGAAGAAGCGGGTTCACGGTTAGCACCGCGTTTGCCCATTACATAAACTCTTAAAGCTGCGTGAGGGACCTGCGTTGCAACATCAACATCAAAACTTCTCTCTTCCAACGTATCGAGATAGTCAGCAAAAGTTTCCCAGGTCCAAGGCAGCCCTTCACTAAGGACAACTTCGGGTATATCTTCAACGCCTTCCATCAAAGAAATTAACATGTCGTGCTGATCCGGGTTAACCGGAGCAAAACCAACACCACAATTGCCCATTAACACGGATGTTACTCCGTTGCAGGAGGAAGGAGTTATTTGATTAGCCCATGTAACTTGCGCATCATAGTGGGTATGAATATCTACAAAGCCAGGCGTGACAATTCGATCGCTCGCGTCTATTTCATAATCAGCTTTTCTGTGAGATTTTCCAATATGGCTTATTTTAGAGCCGGTAACTTCAATATCCGCTTCATAAGTCTGGCCACCAGAGCCGTCAATGATAGTTCCGTTGCGAATGATTAACGTGGGCGTCTCTTCCATTAAAACTCCGAGTCGTCTATTACATATCGGGAATGTTAAACGACATTTTGATATAACGCCATAGTGCCGCTTGTAATTAACACATATCAGAGTTAAGGCAGCCGGGGCAGGTGCGTATTAGCTGCGTACGCAAGCCTAGAAGCGGGAGGAGCTATTCAGAGTTAGGCCGTTTAACCCCTTGGGGCGTGTTTGTTTTGAATGCGTTGAAGAGTGCGTCGGTGCATCCTTAATCTTCTGGCTGTTTCGGACACATTACGTCCACACTGCTCAAAGACTCTTTGGATATGCTCCCATTTAACTCTATCTGCGGACATCGGATTTTCTGGAGGTGGAGGTAGAGCGTTTTCACGCTCAAGTAATGCTGCAGCAACTGCATCAGCGTCAGCTGGTTTGGGTAAATAATCAATTGCGCCAGCTTTAACGGCCGCTACAGTGGTCGCGATATTGCCGTACCCCGTTAAGACAATAATTCGTGCCTCGGGTTGAGAGCCCTGCAACTCTTTAACTATTTCTAAGCCACTTCCGTCTTCTAGACGCAATCCAATACAGCGTAGGTAGGTTTATCGCGGCGGGCCACGTCGCAACCTTCTGCGACCGATGCCGCCGTTGTTACAGCAAAACCGCGCTTTTCCATGGCGCGAGCAAGGCGGTTCCTAAAAGGTTCGTCATCGTCAACTATCAATAGTGGTTGTGTCTCAGCGCTTCTAGAAAAGTCCAACATTTAATTCCCCTGAACTTTTGTTTATTGTATATATATTATGAATTTTTTTAGTTAAATCCTTAGTTTTTGATTTTAACTCTTGCGGTGCCCGGTGTTGTGACCTCAGCTTTTTCATTTTTTATGTAAAGAACTAGTTCAATGATGTTTGTGTCATAATCGATGGATTTTATCTCTCCTCCCGCGGAAAGAGTTTCTCCCAAGAAAGAAGCTCGCCTGTTTTCATAAGAGAACTCCAGTAGATTTCCATCATCACTGATCCAATTCGTAACTGTCTGACTTAGCCAATCTCCTTGAAGTGGCCCATCTATTACAATCTCTGGGTGATGTTCTATTTCTTTCGTGTACTTTTCATCGTAGTGGATGCGATGGGGATTCCAAATTGCTGCGTTGTAGCAAAACAGCGAAACGTTAGAAGCCTTAAAATGTCGTATGGGCAGTTGTTGGCCAACGGAAAGATTTGCGATCTTCATCTTTTTTTACCTCAGGATACGTGTCTGTTCTTGGTCTAACACAGCTTCACCGTTTTTTGTCTCGCAAATGATCGAATAGGTGACAAAAATAAGGGGGCCGGTTTTTCCTTTTTTCCCAACAATGTTGGATAGTGTTCGATTAAATACAAGCACATCGCCTGGTTTCACTGGGCGATGGAAGCGAAATGACACTCCTCCCGCCATTACCCTTTTTAAGGGTAAATCAGGCACAAGCGAAGCAGGTGGCAGGCCGTCCGACCCTAGGTCATCAATGGGAACGATTTTGCGGGACAAACCAGCCACAAACATTGGAGGTGCCTCGTCGCCGTTAATGAATTTATCTAATATTTGTTCTGTAGCGACCGAGTATTTTATAATATCGCGGCGGGTAACCTCTACCTCAATTGGTTCGTCGGATTTGCCAATCCATTGTCGCGCCTCTTCACTAACCAAATCGTTCATTTTTCATCCTCAGGAATTTATTACAGATGATGTGCGCTTATTCATTTTAAAATCAAGTGCCTATGGTTCATATAGGCTGTAAATTTGAAAACGTCCAGCCGGCGAGGTAAGTTCTGCAAAGCTAATAAATTCATCATTTTTTTTAATAAGTTGCCGTATGCCAATACAAGGAGTTGCCCGTCTTACACGAAGTAAATCCGACAGCGAATTGCCTGCCCCGACAGCCCCTAATTCTTGTGTTACGGTAGGAAAAGGAATGTAATTCTTGATCCATTTACCCGGGGAAACGGATGAAAAATCAACAGAGTCAGCCTCGGGCGCTGAATGAAGGTTAATAAACCTTTTTTCGTGTTGTATTGGAATATTATCACTGAAGTGTACGCATTCAATCACAAATATGGGCGTTTCCTCGATAACACCTGGCCAGTGGATACCCCCAGACCCATTGCTGCCTTTAAAACATTTTTCGAGGACAAAATGATAGGACTTTTTGATTTTTGATACATGGTCAGATATCTCCATTAACGAGATGTTAATCCCTTTTGGCTCCAACACGATTGTACCACCTCTTTTTCGCGTCTCGAGGAAGCCGTCCTGAGCCAGAGAACGTAGGACCTTATTAATGGTTGGCCGCGAAGCACCAAAAAAAATAGCCAGCTCCGCTTCGGTTGGCAGTCTTTCGCCAATTTTTAAATCACGGGAGTTAACAGCATTAATCAAGCTAGAACGCACAGTTTGAAATATCGTGGCCTTAGATATCTTCTTCTTTATCGCCAACTAGCCCATCCTGACTGTTTTTTTCAAATTAGCACTAAAAATTTTATTAATGACTATACATAACTATTGAATCGGTAATAGCATTATTAACTGGTTATTAATCCGCCGTCTACGTTGAAGGATTGCCCTGTAATATTTCGGGCACCATCTGACGCCAAAAATACAGCCATCGCCGCGATATCTTCGGGTTCATTAGCGCGTTGAAGCGGTATGTCTTTGCTCATCTCTTTCATCATTTCCTCTTTAGTAATACCCTGGGCCTTTGCCCTATCTACTGAGAGTTTTTCCACTATTTCAGTTGTGGTAACGCCCGGACAAATGGAATTCACGTTTATATCATGTCTTGCAAGTTGCTGGGCAGCAGTACGGGTTAGACTAATTACAGCTCCTTTACTCGCTGAATAAGCGGCGTTTGATGTACCCGAGAAACCTTTCCCGGCAATGGATGCTATGTTGATTATTCGACCCCCTAGACCTTGCTCAATCATTTGTCGAGCGGCGCCCTGTAGGCAAAAGAAAACCCCCTTTGCGTTGACCCTATGAATTCTATCCCAATCCTCTTCAGTGAGATCCATGATATATGCTGCTCGAGTAATGCCGGCATTGTTCACGATGATATCTAGCGATCCACAAACAGACAGAGTTTCTTTTATCATGGCCTCAATTTCAGAGATTGACCCCACATCTGCACTTACCGCATGCGCAGTTCCCCCTTGCTGCTTTATCGCGTCAGCAGTTCGTTGCGCGTCATCCATTTTAATATCGGCACAGCTTACTTGTCGACCAGACTTAGCCAAAGCTATTGCTGTAGCACGGCCAATTCCGTTTCCAGCGCCCGTAACAAGAGCTGTTTGTATGTAATCAGACATTTTTGTTAACTCCCAATAACTTTGATGCACCCAAATCTCCGTCAGGTGCGCAACCAATATATTTATGTTTTTAAAACGTGTTCATCGTTGCATTGAAACCTTGTCAAATAAAGCTGATTAGAATGGAATCATATTTAGGATCCCTGTGCTTGACTCTATAAATTATCATTTGGAAGTTTAAAGAGCAGATGGAGATCGTTTTGGGTAAGAAAACTTGCGTCATTACAGGTGTTGGTTGGGGAACTGGAAATGCAATAGCACGTAAATTCGCGAGCTCGGGCTACTCAGTAGCGATGTTAGCTCGTCGGGGTGACCGACTTGAACAACTTGAAAGCGAAATTGAGAATGCGCACGCTTTTCCTTGCGATGTAACAGTCACGGCAGCCTTAAAAGAAACTTTGAAAAAAATTTCCAAAGATTTAGGGCATCCGTCTGTTGTTATTCATAATGCCGTGTCTGGGGCCTGGGGGACATTTATGGAAATCGACCCCAGCGATCTTGAAAAAACGTTTCAGGTCAACACCATGGCCCTTTTACATTTAGCGCAATTCACCCTGCCTAAAATGATGGAGGTAGGCTATGGTTCATTGATTTGTACGGGTAATACGGCCGCCCACCGGGGGCGAGCCGGCTATGCGGCTTTCGCTCCGACGAAAGCAGCTCAACGAATACTGGCACAATCAATTGCTCGGGAGGCTGGTCCTAAAGGCGTGCATGTCGCATACGTCACTATAGATGCAGTTATAGATTTGAGGTGGACGCGCAAAAGATATCCCGGCAAACCAGATGATTTTTTTATAAAACCAGAAGAAATAGCTGATGAGGTCTTCCATGTTGCAAATCAGTCAAAGGGGGCGTGGAGTTTTGATGTTGAGATACGACCACATGCCGAAAACTGGTAGGGTGTAGGGGGGATTACAGTGATAAGCAAAAGCAAAAAAAAGCGAGCCTCAAGTCTCATCTGGGAAGCATGGCAAAACGGTCATGCATTGAAGGATTTTCCGGAAGATTTAGCGCCATCCAACCGATTAGAGGCTTATCAAATTCAAATGGAATATGCAGGCTTGAGTTCAAAACCAATTTTTGGATGGAAGATCGCGGCGACAAGCGAAGCCGGCCAAAAACATATTGGGGTCAGTGCGCCTATCGCGGGACTTTTGTTGCATGAAAATTCCTATGCATCCGGGTCTAAACTCATATTTGAAAACAACAGGATGGCAGTCGCTGAGCCCGAGTTTGCATTTAGTATGGGCAAACGTTTGCAACCAAAACAAGGCCTTTACACCGAAAATGAGGTATTTGAAGCAATTGATAAGCTTCATCTAGCGATTGAATTACCAAATTCTCGATTTGAGCATTTTGAGAAAGTAGGAGAGTATAAATTGATCGTAGATAATGCTTGCGCGCATCAGTTTATAATCGGAAATGAAGTGGAATTTAATTGGAGAGAAACTGATTTGGCCAAGCAAAAAGTCACAATATCAACCAGCCCTAGTACAAAAAACTTTGGTTCTGGGGCCAATGTCTTACGCCATCCAATAACCGCGTTGACATGGTTGATAAACGAGCTTTCTCAAAACAAAATACCAATAAAAAATAAAGCTGTGGTGACAACGGGTAGTTGCACAACACCTATTCCAATTAAACAAGGTGATAATGTGGTTGCTGACTTCGGAAAACTTGGTTCTATTAGCGTTGCGATAGAATAAGGCCTGTTTTGGTGAAAGCGTTCAACGGATTTTTAAACGTCCCTTAGGTTTCGCTAAGGAATGGGAGTTCATCGTTTTGTTAATTGACTCATCAAGCTCATCTCCCCGTGATTCTGTCATTAGATTTCTTGGGGGTGATTGAAGTTGACCCGGATCGTTTTCATGTGGTTCCGAAGTTTTTATCCGTTCAATCGTCTTTTGGAATGGATTGGTGGTATTTGATGACTTTGAATTTACCTTGTCATCCTCCGTATCTTCCACGTTATAAAAATCTCGGTAAAACTTAATCTCTTTTGCAGCGGAAGTTATTGGGTCTCCAGTAGCTGAAAAGGCGCTGAGGTTTTTATGTCCTGTAACCGACCGTTTGATATCGCTAATTGCGCTCTCCTCATAGTCAGTCCCGGAACTGTTTTTGGAAATTATTTGTTCAACTTTCTTCAATAGAAATTGTTCACGTTCGTTCAATCCGTTTTGCTGTTGTTTTTCGAGAATGCTTGTCAGTTTTTCGCATTGCCTTGTAAATTTTTGATTATACTCCTTCAAGATCTCAATCAATTCTTCTTTTTGTAAAAGTCTATCCTCTAGAATCTTGATTTTATCAAGCAAAATCTCTCTCGATAATTCGGCTTCATTTCCTTTTTCGGGCTCGGACATAGTACGTTTATCCAGAAAAATATTGTTAATTTCTTAAACTATCATATTAGTAAATACGTTAATACTCTTTATGGTTTTGGGCAGTTTCCTGAATTTAATTACTAGAGTTATTAAATTAAGTTGGCGGTATGAAAGCGGCTTGTGTACCACCGTCTACGGGTATCGTCGTTCCTGTTACGTAGGATGCATCTTTTGACAAAAGAAATTCAATTACATTTGCTATATCTGATGGCTCGGCAATTCTACCAAGGGGAGAAGGACCAGACGGCCTCCAATTTCCTTGGCTTTGGGGAGTATTCTTTTTGTTGACCATAGGTGTGTTTACAGTTCCTGGCGCTATGGCATTCACCGTAATTCCATACTTTGCGCATTCAACAGATAGTACTCTAGTGAGCTGACTAACGGCCGCCTTTGAAGCCGAGTAAGCCCCACTATCTATCTTAGGTCGCAATGCTGAAACTGACGATAGTAAAATAATTCTAGAAAGTTCGCCGCAACTGGCTGCATTTTTCAAAAAGGGAAGAGCTTCTCTTGCAGATAACCACAAACCTCTAACGTTAATATCAAACACTGCATCAAAATCCTCTGTAGACATATCTTCCAATGTCCCCAGTTTCAAAACGCCCGCGCACGCGATTAGTGCATTAATTTTTTGCTGATTTTTCTGTATTTCGGCAAAAATCTTTTTAAGAGCTTCCTCACTTCTTAAGTCACATGGTTTTGCAATGTAGTTAGAATTATCTATCTCTTCTGAAGACTGTTCCAAACCATTTTTATCATTGTCCAGACCGTAGATCCCCCAACCTTTTTTTAAGAGACGTTTTACTGTTTTTAGTCCTATTCCGGATGCTGCGCCTGTAATTAAACCGATATTTCTGCCCATTCTAAGATCTCCGTTGATTATCACCGTCGCGCGCGCTGTTTTTGTCTTGATTTCTTCGGGTTGGGAGCAATATTTCTAGCCTTAGAAGACTTGGCTGACGATAATCTTATCACTCCGCCTCTCGGTAATGGCTTGCCGTCTATAGTCATGCCTAGCTCTGCGGCCTCCAGGCGTTTAATTTCATCTCTTAACCGAGCAGCCTCCTCAAATTCCAAGTTTGCGGCCGCCTCTTTCATTTGGACTTCAAATTCCTTTATGATTGTTTTTAAATCTTTATCTACCAGCTCGCTGCCACTCTCGCCGGCATCAATTGTTATTCGGTCACTTCGTTCATAGACACTTTCAAGAATATCACCAATATTCTTTTTTACCGACTCTGGGGTAATACCGTGTTTTAAGTTGTATTCACTTTGTTTTTTGCGGCGACGTTCCGTCTCATTTATGGCATATTCAAGACTTCCTGTGAGGTTGTCCGCATAAAGTATCACCCGGCCATCGACGTTCCGAGCTGCTCTCCCTATGGTTTGTACTAATGAGGTGCGTGATCTTAAGTAGCCTTCCTTATCCGCATCTAGAATTGCAACGAGTGAACACTCCGGAATATCTAATCCTTCTCGAAGTAAATTTATTCCTATCAATACGTCGAAAACACCCAACCTTAAATCACGTATAATTTCAATTCGCTCGAGCGTATCAATATCTGAGTGAATGTAACGGACCTTAACTTGCGCCTCTAACATATATTCGGTTAAGTCTTCGGCCATTCTTTTTGTGAGTGTTGTTATAAGGACACGTTGTCCAAGCTCCGCACAGTTTTTACATTCGGCTATAACATCGTCCACCTGGCTTTTTGTTGGCCGAACTATGCAAACTGGATCTATCAGACCTGTTGGCCTCACTAGCTGTTCGGTGAATACTCCAGCTGTTTTTTCTAACTCCCAGGGACCTGGGGTTGCAGAAACAAAAATTGTTTGGGGTCGCATCACGTCCCACTCTTCAAATTTTAATGGACGGTTGTCTAAGCAAGAGGGAAGTCGGAAGCCATATTGTGACAGGGTTGATTTTCTGGCAAAGTCCCCTTTATACATCGCTCCTATTTGCGGCACGGTCACGTGGCTTTCGTCCACCATTAAAAGGGCATTCTCGGGTAAGTATTCGAAAAGAGTAGGCGGTGCCTGCCCGGCCTCTCTGCCGGAGAGATACCGGGAGTAATTTTCAATTCCAGCGCAAGAACCTGTGGCTGCTATCATTTCTAGATCAAATGTAGTTCTTTGTTCTAGGCGTTGTGCCTCCAGTAACATGCTATTTTCGTGCAGCTCTTTAAGACGTGCTTTTAATTCAATTTTTATTTCATTGATTGCCTGGTTAAGTGTAGGTTTTGGGGTCACATAATGCGAGTTAGCAAAGACTCTGACTTGCTCTAATTCTGATGTTTTTTCGCCAGTCAGGGGATCAAACTCCTCAATACTCTCTAGGTCTTCTCCAAAAAAAGAAAGCCGCCAGGCTCTATCTTCTAGGTGAGCAGGAAAAATCTCTAAGGTGTCGCCTCGTACTCTAAAACAACCGCGCTGAAAATTTGTGTCGTTTCTGCGGTATTGTAACTCTACTAGCCGTTTTCGCAGGTCTTGAGGTTCTAGAGATGACCCAACCTTGAGTATAACGGTCATATTTCCATATGTCTCAACCGCTCCAATGCCGTAAATACTAGAAACGGAAGCCACAATTATTACGTCTTCACGTTCCAGTAGTGCTCGTGTTGCAGAGTGCCTCATTCGATCTATCTGTTCATTGATAGAAGCTTCCTTTTCAACATAGGTATCGGTACGAGGAACATAGGCCTCAGGTAAATAATAATCATAATAGGAAACAAAGTACTCTACAGCATTGTCTGGGAAAAAAGCTTTCATTTCCCCAAAAAGTTGAGCAGCTAGTGTTTTATTAGGTGCTAAGATTAAAGTAGGTCGTTGCACGTTTTGTATGACATGAGCCATACTAAATGTTTTTCCAGAGCCAGTTACACCTAGGAGAACTTGATCCCATGCTGAGTTTTTTAAGCCATCTGTTAATTCAAAAATAGCTGACGGTTGATCCCCGGATGGCTTAAATTCTGATACGATTTTGAATTCACGGCCAGCGTCTTGCTTGGCAACAGATGATTTAAGGTCGGGAGTTGTAGCGCCGACTAAATTTTGCGAAAACTTGTCGTGACGGCGCGCTTGGTTCTCTGCAGAACTGTCTGGTCGATTAATACTTTGATTTTCGTTCATCAATTGCCTGTAAATGTTTTTTTGGTAAAGTAAAAAATGTAATTGCTTGCGATCAGGTAGGCCAACGTTAGCATTATAAATTAAGACGTGGAAGTAGCGGCGACGTTTACAAGGGCTTTAGTCGAAAATAGACAATTTAAGGATTATCATGACAAATACGTTGGTAAAATTTTCCAATCCGATAATAACAAGAGATGGAGATCAAAGGGCTTTCGTTGAATTTAATGGTTTCAAAACACTCTGGTTCAATACAGGTACACTCTGCAATATAGCGTGCTCGAATTGTTACATAGAATCTTCGCCAAAAAATGATCGACTGGTTTACCTCTCTCTCGCTGATGTTGTTGAATTTCTTGACGAATTGGAGGAACTTTCGGGCAAAACCTGTGAAATTGGTTTCACCGGTGGCGAGCCGTTTTTAAACCCTGACTTTTTAAAAATGCTGGGGGAATGTCAAAGGCGAGACCTTTCAATTATGGTGTTAACGAATGCTATGAAGCCGCTGCAAAACAAAATCGATGGGCTGCTGCAGTTGAAAAAAGTTTTTGGCGCAAAAAAAATAGTATTTCGGGTATCTATAGATCACTATAACAAAGACCTGCATGAAGTTGAGCGAGGTGTTGGAACTTGGGATCCGATGATAAAAGGTTTGAAGTGGTTGAGAGATAATAAATATACAATAAATGTCGCTGGTCGAAGTTTGTCACAAGAAAGTGATAACGAGTGCCGTGAAGGTTATAAAACCCTGTTTGACGAGCTTGGCCTGCAACTAGATGCATATAATCCTAGTGAGTTAGTTATCTTTCCAGAAATGGATATCACAGTGGATGTACCGGAAATAACTACGAATTGCTGGGAGATCCTCTCTGTTAGACCTGAAACACAAATGTGTGCATCTTCGCGAATGGTTGTAAAACGAAAAGGACAAAAAAGACCCATTGTCGTCTCTTGTACTCTACTACCGTACGAGAGGGAATTCGAATTAGGAAAAACTCTGTCTGAGGCTAGTAAAAAGATATATTTAAATCATCAACACTGTTCGAAATTTTGTGTTCTAGGCGGTGCCTCTTGCAGTTAAAAAACTAAGGTCGTTCTACCTTGAAGCCATTCTTGGGGTTGGCCATTTATCGCCATATTTTCTCAGAGGTAATTTCCATTCCAGGTTTTGATGACCGTTAATCTTTATTGCTAGATCGTCTGAGATGCATATCTCTGCCCACGAGCCGCAGGCTGCTCCTCCTGAAAAGAAACTCTCTATTATTGAAGGAAGGGTAATGTGATGTATTCCATTCAATGTATTTAATCTCGGCCAATGTAAATGGCCACCGAAAGTAATCTGAATGCCCGGATGATCCGCAAGAATGTCCAGGACGCGATCCTTATAAGGAAGGGCAGCTGCCCAGGGATTCTGTTCAAACCAATAATTTCCGTCTAAATTTCCAGCAACTTGCGGAACATGGCAAAAAAGAGCGGTTGGTCCCGAATGCTTTTCAAGCGTAGTTTCCAACCAATCAACTGCTTTAGTATCCTGAGGAAAACCAGATTTTGTAGAATATTGTGTATCGGGTGACCAAAAAATAAAATGCCAATTTCTCATAATAAAGCTTCTACTTTCTACGGGGGCATTTAAAAGGGTTTCGTTATCTTTACTGCTTAGGAATGCAACATCATGATTTCCCAAAACATGCTCTCTTTGAATGGAAATTTCTCTAAATTTCTCTGCTACCTCTTGCATCAATCGATAGTCAGTTTTCTGATCGACATCATTGATCCTGTCGCCCAAGTCAACTATGAAATCAGGCTTAGTTTGATTTGCATGCTGCACAAAACGGTCTAATAATGACAAAGCCGAGCCACTCTTTTTTGTTTCAAACGATTGGCCGTGGTGAATATCTGTGATGGCTAAGATTTTTATCATGCTGGTATAAGCCTAAAATAATAATATATATACAAAAATATTAAGCGGTATAAGTCATTTGAACTCCAACACCTGCGCAGTCGGGATATACATCGATTTTTTTTGTGGTAACCGTGGCTCCAACAACACTTTTTTCTATGGTGATCTTTTCGAGGATGAGTCGGCAGAGTGTTTCTTGTAGGTTGAACCTCCTGCTGCTGACCAGTTCTTTAATCTCAGACCTTATAAAGTCATAATCAAAGGTCGCCCCTATCTCATCTGCATCATCAATTTGAGTTGGGTCTAGTGAAACGCTCACCGAAATCTGAAGACGTTGTGGTTTATTGATTTCAAAATCATGAATACCAATGTCTACCAATACCTCTAAATCTTCTAGAAAAAGTTTTGTAATAATATCTGCCATAAGACTAAAATCCGATGTTAGGGATCATAAAAAAGCCACGTCCCTGTCGAGTTTTTGCAATCGTTGTCCGCCATCAATCGTGATTATATGGCCATTTAGAGATGTTGTGTTCACAATAAAGAAAAGTGCCTTTATAATGTCCTCAACCGAGGAAACTTTACCAATAGGGCTCATTTTTTGCCCTTTTTGGAAACTACTCTCTCCTTGTCCGCCACTTTCAAGCGTTATCCCTGGTGCAATACCATTAACACGGACATGGGGAGCCATTGCCATAGCAAATGTCTCTGTTGCGCATTGTAATGCGGCTTTACTGATTGTGTACGATAGATAATCCGGATTGAGGGCGAAGATTTTATTATCGAGAATATTAATAACGCAACCTTGCTGCCCTCTTTTTACTGACTCAAAGAAAGCCTTGCTTAGAAGTATTGGGCCTCGGACATTGGCAAAAAAGTGTTGATCCAACGATACACTATTAATATTCGATAGATTATCGTATTCGAACCTCGCGGCATTATTTATTAATAATTCGACTGGTGGCGCAGCATTATCAATTTGCTTGATTATTTGTTCACCGCAATC
The DNA here is from genome assembly GCA_902578675.1 of uncultured Alphaproteobacteria bacterium. Taxonomy (GTDB): domain Bacteria; phylum Pseudomonadota; class Alphaproteobacteria; order Thalassobaculales; family Thalassobaculaceae. The sequence goes on along the minus strand of CACHDV010000013.1, from coordinate 15,361 downwards.
TGGATAGCTTAAGTCCATATGCATCAATTGGCCATTACCGCCGCTGCTTTTGATTTCATGAAGAACCTCTTTTGCTTCCTCGCTTGAGGAATTGTAATGCAGATAGACAAACCATCCTTGGCTGCCTAGAGCCTTTGCAATTCCTGCTCCGATTCGTTTTGCCGCTCCGGTTACGATAGCTGATTTATTTATGGGTTTCACGATCACAAACTAGTTAACAAGAAATGATAGTCATATATCCGCATTAAAAAGGACTCTCCACAAATAAAAAGTTTTATTTTTTTAGAAATAAAATTTTAAATCAAGTAAATACTAAGTTGTAGCCGATATCCAATGTAGAAAAACAACTTTTATTTATATCATTTACCCCGTTTTAAATCTGCAAAAACTGGGAGATATCATGAGGAATATTGTAAATGAAGGGACTGATTGTACACAGTTCCCAAATTTTGTATTTTTTAGCTAGAAAAATCACATCGCCTTAGCAATGAAAATAGAAGGACGAAACGCAAAAGAAAAAAAGCATTATTTTTCAATAGGTTAAAAACAGTGCCTATATTTTAAGCAAAATGTAAATTTTGAGGGTATCTGTGACTATAATCGATATCTCATCAGCTTATCCCCAGCTTTGTCCACAGCCATAGTGGATTAAAAAGCAGCTTCTTTTTTTTCTTCTGTTAAGTTAGAATTTACGATCGTCAATTTCTATATTTAAACTAAGAAAGAAGGCCCTTTGGACACTAAATCCTCCATTGATTCTGACGGAAAAGCGCAGAAAACTAATATCCAAACAGGAAGGGATTTAATCAAATCGCAGATCCCCTCATTGCCCCAAAAACCGGGTGTCTACCGTATGCTCGATGAAGGAGGAAATGTTCTATATGTTGGGAAGGCAGTAAATCTAAAAAAACGCGTCGTAAGTTACACCAAGCCGGAGCGCATATCACAACGAATATTGAGGATGGTGAGTGAAACGCGAAAACTTGAAATAATAACAACACACACGGAAGTTGAAGCATTGTTACTAGAGAGTAATCTGATCAAACAATTCAAACCTCGCTTCAACGTGTTGCTCCGTGATGATAAGTCTTTTGCTCATATATATATTTCACACGACGATGATTGGCCAATATTGATTAAACACCGCGGATCCCAAAGGCGGCCGGGAAATTATTTCGGTCCCTACGCTTCAGCAGGAGCCGTAAATAGATCTTTAACGGCATTGCAGAAAGCTTTTTTGTTAAGAAACTGCAGCGATAACGTATTCAAAAACCGAACACGCCCATGTCTTCAGTACCAGATAAAGCGTTGTTCAGCTCCTTGTGTAAATTATGTTACAAAAGGTGAGTATATGGATTTAGTGAATCAGGCGCGTTCTTTTTTGACTGGAGACACTGTCGCCGTCCAAAAAACACTCTCTCTGCGAATGGAAGCGGCTAGTCAAAACTTAGATTACGAGCGAGCCGCAATTTATCGGGATCGAATTCATGCACTAACTCAAATACAATCAAAGCAAGATATTAATGTAAAAGGGATAAGTGATGCCGACGTCATCGCCCTACATACTGAAAAAGGATTTAGTTGTGTTCAAGTTTTCTTCTTCAGGGGAGGCAGAAACCTGGGGAATAGGGCTTATTTCCCGCGTCACCACATACTGGACGATCAAGAATCTATTCTAGAGGCCTTTTTGGGCCAGTTTTATGAAAATAAGCAGGTGCCGCGGCGACTTCTTTTAAGCAATAATATTCGCAACGCTAGTTTGTTGACTGAGGCGCTTTCATCCAGGTCAAGCGGTAAAGTGAAGTTGATAATACCTGCAAAGGGAGAATTAAAGAAGCTTATCCTCCACGCGCAAGATAATGCAAAGGATGCCCTAGCTCGTAATCGCGCTACGCAAACAACTCAATTAAGTCTCCTGAAGCGTGTAGCTCAAACATTTTCGCTTCCAAAAATACCAGAAAGAATAGAGGTCTTCGATAATAGCCATATCCAAGGAACAAACGCTGTAGGCGCCATGATCGTGGCTGGTTTGAATGGTTTCGAGAAAAATTCTTATAGAAAATTCAATATTCAAGACGCGCTCATTAAGGATCCGAATCCACAGGTCCCTGAAAATTTACAAGTTAAGGGAGCTCATAGAGCAAAAGCCGGTGGTGATGACTATTACATGATGCGTCAAGTATTACGACGGCGGTTCTCAAAGGTTGCAAATTCTTTGGAGAGCGGCCATACACCGGTAAAACCAGATTTGGTTTTAATTGATGGTGGAGTTGGACATCTCTCAACTTCTTTGGAAGTTGCTGAAGAACTTAAACTAGTTGACATTTGTTTTGTCGCGATTGCAAAAGGACCGGATCGTAATGCTGGAAGAGAAGTCTTCTATCAATCTGGAAAAAAAGCTTTTTCCCTTGAGCCCAACGATCCCTTATTACACTATCTTCAAAGGCTTCGAGATGAAGCCCATAGATTTGCTATAGAAACCCATAGGGCAAGGCGTTTTAAATCATTAACACGGTCAATTCTTGATGAAATTCCGGCGGTTGGACCAAAAAGGAAGAAAGAACTCCTTTTCCATTTTGGATCAGCGAGAGCCGTCGCAAGAGCCGGGCTTAGGGACTTAGAACTGGTAGACGGAATAAGTAAAAACCTTGCCAAACAGATTTATCACCATTTCCATGAAGGTTAGAGCCCACGAACAATTGTAACGAAAATTAAGGAAACTATTTCGTCTGAAAAATTTTCAGCTTAAGATAGTTAGATGAAAAGTTTGCCAAATATTCTTACGATGACGCGAATAGCAATTATACCTTTGCTTATAGGATTTATTTGGATTGGTAGTCCGGGCTTTAGATGGGCTGCATTAGCGGTATATAGTTTCGCTTGCTTGACAGATTATTTGGATGGATATCTAGCACGGTATCTCAACAACCAAACTGCAATGGGACGCCTCTTTGATCCTATTGCTGATAAGTTGTTAGTGGGAGCCTGTTTATTAGAACTCTGCGCGTTTGACTACATTACTGGGTGGACTGTGCTTCCTGCACTGGTTATTCTGCTAAGGGAAATATTGGTGTCAGGTCTACGAGAGTATTTAGCAGAGATAAGAGTTGGCTTGCCAGTTAGTAAACTAGCTAAGTGGAAAACCAGCTTGCAAATGATTTCAATTGGTTTTCTGATTATTGGCGACGCAAGTCCCACCTCCATCCCGGCTTTATCAATAGGAGAGGTTTGTCTCTGGATTGCAGCACTCCTTACCATTTGGACTGGTTATGATTACCTTAGGTCCGGGTTATTACACGTTACATCGGAAAGCCCTAGAAACAACATCATAGAAGATTAAATTTTACCCAACTACTCAAGTTTAAATTTAAAAGAATACAGCAATGCAGAAATTTGGTATAGCGGGTTGGCAAAATAGCGGAAAAACAACACTTGTAAAAAATCTTATTCCGACTTTTGCCAAAAAAGGGTTAACGGTTTCCACTATTAAACATGCACATCATAATTTTGATATAGATAAACCAGGAAAAGACTCCTACGAACATCGACGAGCTGGAGCTCAAGAAGTACTTATATCTTCGAAACATCGATGGGCTCTAATTCATGAAAAACGTGACAAAAACGAACCGAACTTGCGTGAGTTGTTAAGTAAATTGAGACCAGTGGATCTTGTTCTTATAGAGGGATTTAAAAAGGAAAATCACAGCAAATTGGAAGTATATCGTGGTAAGCTTGGAAAAGAGTTGATTTGTCAAACTGACCCTAAAATATGTATGGTAGTAAGCGATATAAAACTTTCCGGTCTCGATATTCCCGTTTTTGATATAAGTGATTACAACGCGATATCGGAATTTATAATTGAGTTTTTAAAACTAAAAGTGACTTAAAATATGGTCCAATTAACCAGTGATTGTTTTGCGTTTGGCGGTAAGCTAACCAGAATAGACGAGGCTCTGAAATCTATACTGGAGAGCCTTGCAATAAAAAAAGAGACCGAACAAATTTCACTTAATAGAGCGTTGAATAGATTTCTGGCAGAAGATGTTGTTGCCTTGGAAAATGTGCCGGCAGACAATAATTCTGCAGTCGATGGTTATTCAATTTTCTTTGATGACTTAAATGAGACGGGAAGCACAGCATTGCCCGTAAAAGGAAAAGCTGCTGCTGGCAGGCCCCTACATTGTATACAAAAAAGAGGGGAGGCAGTGAGAATATTTACAGGCGCCGTGATGCCAAATGGCGCAAACTCAGAAGATCCTGATACCGTTCTTATGCAAGAGGACATCCAACTCGAGAATGAAAATGTAATAATCCCGCCTGGGATAAAACGTGGATCGAATAGACGGTTGTTAGGAGAGGATATAGTCGCCGGCGCGCGCGTGCTAGAAGCAGGAACGCGATTAAGACCGCAGGATATTGGATTGGCCGCAGCTACAGGTAAGGCTTTGTTGAGTGTTCGAAAACCACTGCGTGTAGCTGTATTTTCTACAGGTGATGAAGTGACAGACCCTGGTGAAGAGCTCGCAAGAGGAAAAATTTACGACTCTAACCGTTTTACTCTAATGAATTTACTTACAACCCTTGGATGCGAAGTGGAAGATATAGGTATTATTCCTGATAAACCCGCCCTCATCGAAAAAGCGGTAGCATCATCGATTCAACAGAAAGATTTGATCATTACTTCAGGAGGGGTATCAACTGGTGAGGAAGATCATGTAAAAAACTTTATTGAAAAGACAGGCGAACTGCTATTTTGGAGATTAGCTATCAAACCAGGGAGGCCTGTTGCTCTCGGCCGATTGAAAGGAACGTTTTTTATTGGGTTACCAGGAAATCCTGTTGCCGCGATGGTAACCTTTCTTCAAATTGCTCGCCCAATAATTCTTCATCTTTCTGGTGCTAGAGACATCTATCCACGACCGTTTATTGGTCGAGCAGATTTTGATTACACTAAAAAACCAGAACGAAAAGAGTTCGTTAGGGTAAAAGTAGATGAAAATGAAAAAGGAGGGCTCGTTTTTCGTAAGTATGAAAAAGAGGGTGCGGGAATACTCTCTTCTTTAGTTTTTGCAGATGGCTTAGTTGAATTAACTGAGGAGGCAACAAGAATTAGGAAAGGAGATACTGTGAAGTATTTTCCATTTAGTGAGTTTGGGATATGAAACTTCTTTATTTTGCCTGGATCAGGACAAACTTAGGGGTCTCTGAGGAGTTAGTTGATGTTCCATCTGAAATAAATGATGTTAGGGCTCTTTTAGATTGGCTTATCAATCGAGGTGAAAGCTATAAAGCTGCTTTTAGTGATCTTAACCACATTCGCGTTGCGGTAAATCAGGAGTATGTAGACCTCGATCATGCTATTAATACGGGCGATGAGATTGCTTTTTTCCCACCGGTGACTGGAGGTTAATGTTTTGATAAGGGTGCAGCGAGAAGATTTCGACATAGGATTGGAGTTAGCAAAACTTACAAAAAACAATTACAAAGTAGGAGGCCTAACTTCTTTTGTTGGGCTTGTTCGCGATATTGCTGCACCGGAAACAATCTCGTCTATGACGCTTGAACACTATCCTGGGATGACGGAAAAACAACTTGAACATATTGAGACCATTGCAAATCAAAGATGGCACCTTGAAGCCAGTCTCATTATCCATAGGTATGGAAAATTAGATTTAGGTGACCAAATCGTTTTGGTTGCATGTGCTTCAGCGCACCGCGGAGAGGCATTTGAAGCCTGCCATTTTTTGATAGACTGGTTAAAGACTAAAGCACCATTTTGGAAGCTAGAAAAAACGGCTTCAGGCTCCAACTGGGTTGATGCTATTGATGCAGACGAAGACGCGGCTAATCGCTGGTTCTCTAAATGAAGTAGAGTGCTGTTAAGATAACTTTGTTCCTTTAGATATTGGATTGCCATTTAAATATTCATTAGTGTACATCACCTTTTTCCCTTGTTTTTGTAAACGTAGTAAGCGGAGGTAGTCTTGGCCGCACGAAATGGTGAGATTGTTATCAACAGTCTCTCCAGGTGGCGATATTTGTTTCGAAGCTGAAATTACCTGCGTTTCAAAAATTTTGACTCTTGATCCATCAATTTCCGTCCAAGCGCCGGGCCAGGGGTATAGAGCCCTAACTAACTTTTCAATCTCCTGTGCGGATTTATTCCAATCTATACGTCCGTCATCTCGGGCGAGTTTACTTGCATATGAGGCTCCTGAGAGGGGTTGTTTTATTGCTTCCAGGACGCCGGTATCAATGCCATTGAGTGTGGTGTTTATTATATCTGCACCAAGATTGGCTAGTAATTTATGTAAGCTTTCTCCTGTGGTCTGTTCTGTGATCTCTACTTCGCTTCTAGTAAACATAGGGCCAGTATCTAATTGTTCGTCCATCTGCATAATGGTAATACCAGTTTTGGAATCACCGGCCATTATAGCGCGTTGTATTGGAGCTGCTCCTCTCCAACGAGGAAGTATTGAGGCGTGTACGTTTATGCAACCAAGACGGGGTGCTTTAAGAAATGTCTTTGGCAAAATAAGGCCATATGCTACCACAATTGCAGCATCTAACCTAAGTTCCTCAAAATATTGCTGTTCCTCATCACTTTTCAAGCTATGGGGCGTTTTAACGGTAAGCCCGTTCAACTCTGCCAAACAATGCACTGGAGAGATTTTATCTTTTTTCCCTCTGCCGGCTGGACGCGGTGGTTGGGTATAAACCGCACGGATATCGTGGCCAAAAGATATAAGAGATTGAAGTGTTGGTACGGAAAATTCCGGTGTACCCATAAATGCTAGTTTTAGTGTTTTATTATTTTTCGACATAAGCCTTTATCAGCAAACCCTAATGAACCTGTTCTTTTTTAGCCTTAACCATTTTTTTGAGTATCATATTGCGTTTAAGCGAAGAAAGGTGATCCACAAAGAGAATGCCATTCAGATGATCTATCTCATGTTGAATACAAACTGATAGTAAACCATCGACATCTATGGTTTGCTGCTTACTTTTTTCATCAGTATATCGTACTCTCGCCTCGGCCGGCCTAGTAATTTCAGCATAAAACCCAGGAAGGGAAAGGCACCCCTCCTCTTGGGTGGTAAGTTCTTTCGATACAGAAACTAATTCTGGGTTAATCATGCGAAATGGTTTGGGGGTCTCGTTTTTGGGTGAACAGTCGACCACGATAATTCTCTTTTTCACACCAACTTGTGGTGCAGCAAGACCAATCCCCGGTGCTTGATACATAGTTTCTAACATGTCCTCCATGAGACTTAGAATGTTATCATCTATTACGCTAACTTGCGTGCACTTGGTTTTAAGTACAGGATCTGGAGCCCAAACTATCGGCATAACGGCCATACTATTACCCTTTAAATTTATACGAAAATAGGTACGGCATGAAAAGTTATGCGTCAAGTAGTAGCCAAGGGTAGGCTCTCTGGACGCCTCATACGATACAATATAGTGTGATGATTATAACGACTATTTTAGATGGATACTTTTTGTGGGTTTAGATTTATTTACAATAATATTACCGATCCTTTTCTTATTTGTTTTGTTACTATTTGTATTTGTTAGGAATGGAGCTTCAACCAGACAAGTGATTAGAGAACTCCAGGAGACCCGCACCTCGACAAAAGATACGACAGATAAATTGGCTATTACTCAAGGGGAGTTGGCCGGACGCCTAAACCAATTATCACAGACTCAGATAACAAATCAAAACCGATTAATTGATTTGATGCAGTCCCAAGAGCGAGCAGTTAGTCAAAAACTTGAAGAGCGGTTAGCGGATCTTGGACAACGATTTGGCGAGGGGATGGAAAAATCTCGCGTCAGTCAGCAAACAAGTCTTGGTGAACTTAAGGAAAGATTAGTAAGAATAGATGCTGCACAAAAAAACATAGAAGAATTGTCTAGTCAGGTAGTTGGACTCCAGGATATTCTCTCTAATAAACAAGCACGCGGTGCTTTTGGCGAAGTGCAACTCGCAGATCTAGTAAAATCAATTATGCCGCCAAATTTTTATAGTTTTCAAGCTACTTTATCCGGGGGTAGAAGAGTTGATTGCTTGTTGAATTTACCGTACCCGCCTGGACCGATAGCTATAGATGCAAAGTTTCCGTTGGAGTCCTATCGGCTACTAGTAGATGCTGCCAGTGATCGTGATAGAAACCAAGCAAGAAAATCACTTGCCACAGACGTATTGAAGCATGTCAGTGATATATCAGAGAGGTATATTGTCCCCGGGGAAACGGCTGAGTCTGCCTTGTTATTTTTACCATCTGAAGCTGTCTATGCGGAGCTTCATGCAAATTTACCAGAGGTAGTTGAGAAGTCATGGAAGTCTAAGGTATGGGTCGTCTCTCCAACCACACTGATGGCAACATTGAATACTATAAGAGCTATTTTAAAAGACTCACAGATGAGGGAGCAAGCTCATGTTATTCAGCGAGAAATAATGGTGCTTTTACAAGATGTAGGACGATTAGACGGGCGGGTAGGAAAGTTGGAGAATCATTTTCGGCAGGCGGAGGATGACTTGAGGCAAATACGAGTTTCTACCGAAAAGATAACAAAACGAGGCAATAAAATAGAGGAAATTGAACTGGAGGTAGAAGCAAGCCAGTCTATTATCGGAACGGAGGAGAATAAATCTGCTAAAGCTTCCTATCCGAGTTTAAACCTTCAAAGAAAAACAGAATAGGTTGCTAAGCCTATTATCGAGCAAAATGCTTATAGATGCTCAATAGGATTTAAAATTGCCTCTTGATATAGTCTCCATCAGAATTTTGATCTTTCGATCGAGGACTAATCTATTTAATACTCTTAATTGACGTCGTGGCTGCATAAGCTTAGTTTGGGCTGGTGGAATGATGTGGTTTCCAAGGAGGTCTAATATGTCTGAAACAAAAAAGTTGGCGGACTTTGCCGCAATCCTCTCGTTTGATGATATTCCAAAAGATGTTGTAGAGCGGATAAAGTTTTTAGTTATGGACACTGTTGGTATATCAATTCGTGCCATGCATGATGCAGAATCAACTCCAGCGCTTCTCTCTGCCAGCCAAGCCATGGGCTATCTTGGGGGTCAAAGCAGGGTCATGGGAAGCAGCGCCACATACACCCCACCTGCAGCAGCCATGATTAACGGGACATTGGCGCATAGCTTAGACTTCGACGACACGCATGCGGCGGGGTCACTTCATACTAGCGCTCCTATAATTCCAGCTGCCTTCGCTGCCGCTGAAATGACGGGAGCAAGTGGTAGAGATGTAATCACAGCGATCGCAGCTGGCTTTGAAGTTCAAATCAGACTGAGTTTGGCTCTAAATCCAACAGATCATTACAAGAGAGGATATCATCCCTCAGCAACTTGTGGAACCTTTGGTGCAGCGGCCGCGGCTGGATCGATCTTTAAATTAGATAGCGGAAATATGGAGAGTGCATTCGGAATAGCAGAGTGTCACACTTCTGGTTCAATGAGATTCCTGGCTGACGGCGCTTGGACGAAACGCTTCCAAGTCGGCTATGCCGGGCATAACGGATTGATAGCTGCTTGCCTTGCCCGCGAGGGATTCAAGGGGCCAGTAGGTTCGATCGAAGGCAAAGATGGGTTTCTACAATCATATGCCCCTAACCCTGATTTAGGAAAGGCCGCTGAGAACCTTGGCAAAGTCTGGGAAACTATGAATATCGCTGTCAAACCTTATCCTTCTTGTAGATATAGTCATGCGGCGATGGGAGCGCTTGCAGAAGTTCGGAGTAAACACCAAGTAACTCATGAAGAGGTCAAGTCCGTAGAGGTGGGATTACCGCATACAGGCTGGCGTATAATTGGCGAAACTGATGATGTTAAGCGAAGACCAGTTGGAGCCGTAGATGGCCAATTTTCAATGCCGTTTTGTGGCGCGGTAGTTTTAAGGCAAGGAACCATGGGTTGGGATGATTATGCAAAACATTTGGATGATGCCTCAACGCTAGAGCTAGCTGGGAAATTCACCACGGTAACCGATGCTTGGGCTGAATCAGAGTATCCGGCCAATATGGCAGGGATAGTAAGGGTAAAAACGGAACGAGGTGATTTTGAGGAGAAGGTCGCTGTTCCCAAAGGTGAGCCAAGTAATTTTATGACGTCAATTGAAGCGCGAGAAAAGTTTGATGATTTGGTCTCACCGTATCTGCAAAAAAATCAGCTTGAGGCTTTGGTAGATGTCCTTCTCACTTTAGATAAAGAGAAATCAATAACTACGATGCTAGATCTCACTAGATCTCAAGATAACGGGCTGCGAATGGCTGGGGAAGATTAAGGGGCGTCAATGTCTTACGAAAGTAGAGCTGTTAAGAACGGTGAAGGTAACCGTTTCCGCGAAGAAATTGGTCGGTACTTCGAAGACTTTAATGTTGGAGACATATACGAGCACCGACCAGGTAGGACTATAAATGAGGCGGATAATTCCTGGTTTACGCTTTTGACGATGAATACGCATCCGCTTCACTTTGACGCAGAATATGCGAAAGATAGTGAATTCGGTAAAATATTGGTAAATTCTTGCCTCACGTTGTCCATTGTCGCCGGGATGAGTGTTAGTGATGTGAGTCAAAAGGCTATTGCAAATCTTGGATGGACAGACATTAAACTTCCAGCCCCTGTTTTCATAGGCGACACAATTTATGCTGAAACTGAGGTGCTAGAGAAGCGGGAATCAAAATCTCGCCCAACACAAGGAATTGTATCTGTGAGGACTAAAGGAACAAAATCGGATGGCACTGTGTTTATGACTTTCGACCGCACGATATTAGTAGCAAAACACGGACACGGAATTGAAAATTAATTAACCACTCAAACAAATATTGCAAAAAGGAAAGTAAGAGAGAATTAGATATGGCTGTAGCTGAAGATTTTTCGTTTGAAGAAAGACAAGAACAGGAAAGAATGGTTTTGGAGAGTGTCGACCGCTTTCTTGATAAAGACGTAGCACCCTACGCACATGACCTGGAAGCTGACGATACCTACCCTCAGGAAATTGTGGATAAAATGGTTGATATGGGGCTTTTTGGAGCTACGATTGGCGCCGAATACGGCGGTCTTGGTTTGTCCGTGTCTACATACGCGAAAATTGTTGAGCGGGTCTCAACCGTGTGGATGTCTGTTTCAGGCATCTTCAATTCACATCTTATAATGGCCGCGGCGGTCGAGCGGGCTGGAACTGATGAGCAGAAGGCGAAATGGTTGCCAAAATTTGCGTCAGGGGAATTAAGAGGTGGCATAGCTTTGACAGAACCTGATGCAGGTACTGACCTTCAAGGTATACGCACTAGAGCGGATAAATCTGGAAACGGATACTCTCTAAATGGAGCTAAAACTTGGATTAGTAACGCAGTCGAAGGTGGTGTTTTGGCAATTTTGGCAAAAACAGACCCTGAGGCAGAACCCCGGCATAAAGGTATGAGCCTTTTTCTTGTAGAAAAAAGCTCCGAATTCCGAGTATCGAAAAGAATGAAAAAATTGGGATACAAGGGAATCGATTCTGGTGAGTTTGTGTTAGATGATCTGTTTGTTCCAGGCGAAAATTTAATTGGTGGCGTTGAAGGTAGAGGGCTCCAGCAAATCCTAAGCGGCTTAGAACTCGGTCGAATAAATGTTGCAGCAAGAGGCGTTGGCATTGCAAAAGCGTGTTTACTGAAGTCAGTTGAGTATGCGCAGGTTAGGAAGACATTCGGGAAACCAATTGCAGATCATCAATCAATACAGATTAAGCTTGCTGATATGGCTACACAGGTTGAGTCTGCACGGCTGCTAACCGAACAAGCGGCAGCAGCCTATGACAAGGGTGAACGTTGTGATATGGAAGCTGGGATGGCAAAGCTTGCTGCTAGTGAAGCTGCTTTATACAACAGCCTTGAGGCAATGAGATTACACGGTGCTTATGGCTATTCGAAAGAATTTGACATAGAGCGTTATTACAGAGATGCACCATTGTTGGCTATTGGTGAAGGTACTAACGAGCTTCAGAAGTTGATAATTGCAAAGCAATTAATAGCAAGAAATCCTGTCTAGATAAGCTAAGTCAGTCAAATCCAAACTCAACGGGTGTTTACTGGTTGTAAACTGATCAGTATAACAACTTTTAGTTGATCCTGCGCTGGAAACATTGATTCAATAACTGGCGGTGATAAACGGTCAAGCGAGGAGCCTATGGCGATCAATATTGGTGTAGACGTGGGGGGAACATTCACTGACTTTGCAGTAAGTGGCCCCGCAGCTGGTACACTTTATTATAAACTCCCGTCGACGCCAGAAAAGCCAGACCAAGCAATAATTAAAGGTTTGGAAGATTTGCTTAGCAATAATGCTTTAGAACCAAGTGGTATTTTAAGATTTTCGCATGGCACGACGGTGGGTACGAACGCTCTTATTCAACGGCGGGTGGGTAAGGTCGCGCTCATAACTACTAAAGGGTTTAGAGATCTCATAGAAATAGGCCGACAAACTCGACCAAAAGTCTATGACATGCATCAAGATTTTCCAAAGCCATTAGTGCCTCGTTGGCTTCGTTATGAAGTATCTGAGAGAATACAGGCTAATGGCACGATCCATATTCCTCTGGATGAAAAAGAACTCAAGGGATTGGGCGAAACCCTGGTGCGAGAGGAGGTTGACTGCGTAGCGATTTGTTTTTTGCACTCGCATGCTTTTCCAGAACACGAAAGACGTGCAGCTGAAATATTAAAGGAAGTCATGGGTGATAAAATATCAATAATGACGTCCTCGATGGTGTATCCAGAGTTTCGGGAGTACGAACGGTTTTCAACCACTGTTCTTAATGCCGCACTATTAACCGTTATGAGTGCCTATCTTGACCGATTGACGAAGGAAACAAAACGCATAGGCCTTAGCCCCGACCCAATGATTAGCCAGAGTGGGGGTGGTTTGATGTCCGCGGCCTATTCTAGACGATATCCTATTCGTTCTGCATTGTCTGGTCCAGCGGCTGGGGTTATCGGCGCGGCATATCGGGCAGGTGTAGCTGAAGAGCAAAATATCATCACGCTGGACATTGGTGGTACGAGTGCGGATGTATCACTTATAGCAAACGGTGAGCCTTCCACGGTGCATGCACGACATCTTGCTGGTTTTCCTCTTAGACTTCCAGCTCTAGATGTGAACGCCGTCGGTGCGGGTGGTGGTTCTATCGCATGGATAGATAAAGATGCACTTTTGAAAGTGGGTCCAGAAAGCGCAGGCGCCATTCCAGGACCAGCTTGTTATGATAAGGGAGGCTCAGAAGCGACTGTTACAGATGCTAATGTGATTTTGGGTCGTTTACCAAGCGAAGCTCTTTTGGATGGTAGGATGCCAATAAATATGGAATTGGCAAGAAACTCAATTGCGCAATTAGCTAAAAAATTGGAAATGTCGACAGAAAATACAGCTATTGGCATTGTTCAAGTTGCAAGTGCTGTCATCGTAAAAGCAATTCGGGCTATTTCCATTGAGAGGGGATATGATCCCTCAGAGTTTACGTTATTTGCTTATGGGGGTGCTGGTCCTCTGCACGCCATGGAAGTTGCTAAGGAGCTTGGGATAAAAAAAGTTTTTATTCCACCTAATCCGGGTATTTTGTGCGCAGAGGGGCTTTTGAGTTCTGATTTAATAGCAGATTTTGTTAAGCCGTTACTCTGTAATTTTGATCAAAAAGCCAAAGAAAATATTTCGATGGTTTGGGAAGATTTGAATGTCCAAGCAGAGAGATGGTTTGAGAGCGAAGATATACCCTCTGAAAATAGAAAAGCAAGTTGGACAGTAGATCTCCGTTATCGGGGGCAGAACTTTGAGCTCCCGATACCATTTCAAGTTAATGAATTTGGCATTAGAGAGATTGAGCAATTAAGAGCAGCTTTTGATAATGCTCATGAGATTGCTTACGGGTACGCCCAACCGAGTGAGACTGTCGAACTTGTTAATATTAAAGTAAAGCTTTCGGGTGTTCTCACCAAACCATCTTTATTAAAGTTGCCAGAATCTGAAGAAGGTACCCCGATTTCGGAGCGTATGGTTTGTTTTGGCAATGAAAAGTGGATGGTTACGAAAATCTACCGTCGACTAGATTTGGCGCCAGGACAGTCACTGGTTGGGCCAGCAATAATAGAACAGATGGATAGTGTAATAGTAGTTTTTCCGGGAGACATAGCTAAGGTCGATAGTTGGGGAAATCTCCTAATCAATATTAATTAAATGGATTTAGCGAATGCCAGTCTTATCCCCTATTCAAGTTGAGCTTCTAAGAAATGGCCTCACAAGCATTTGTGACGAGATGTTTTTAGCGATTATGAAGAGTGCCTATTCTACAAACATAAAAGAGAGACACGATCATAGCGCAGCTATTTTTGATGCCGAAGGAAAAGTTGTTGTCCAAGGTGAGAGTCTACCGCTCCACTTAGCGTCTATGCTTGGATTAGTTGAGGTTGTATTAGATCGTTACGGAAGAGACAATATTAGGCCAGGGGACATGTTTTTATCTAACGACCCTTTCGTCGGACGTGGTTCTCACTTGCCGGACGTGGCTATTCTTGCGCCTGTTTTTCGTGACGACGAGCTGGTCATGTTTGTCTCCAATATAGCACACCACTCTGACATAGGGGGCATGGCGCCTGGTTCAATGGCTGGTGGAATGACAGAAATTTATCAGGAGGGTCTTAGAATACCACCTATCAGGATAGCAAAAAATCATGAGATACTGGATGATGTATTAGACCTAGTTTTACTTAATGTGAGAGTCCCTGAAGAGCGTAAAGGGGATTATATGGCCCAAATAGCAGCCAATAAACTAGGTACGAGGCGCTTACAAGAGCTTTTCACTAAATGGACACGAGAACAAATTTCCGAGGGTTGTACTGGGATAATTGAGGCAGTTACTCGAAGAATGCGTGCAGGAATTGCGGATCTTCCTGATGGAAAATATGAATTTACAGACGTGCTGGATGATGACGGCATGGGGACAACAAACATTCCAATTTGTGTAAAAATCGATATCCAAAGTGACGAAATATGGCTGAACTTTGAGGGATCGGCACCCCAAGTAACAGGTAATATGAATAATAGTTTTGCCGGACTTCAGGCAAGTGTTCTTTTCGCTCTTAAGGTTTTAATCGATCCAGATGGACCAACAAATCACGGCATGCTCGACCCTGTTCATATTGATGCACCTGAAGCAAGCGTCGTTAACGCCTCTTTCCCAGCAGCAACGGCAGCGCGAGCTCAAACCTGCCAGCGTATTATTGATGTTATATTAGGAGCCTTGGCGCCTGCAGTGCCAGAACGCGTCATAGCTGCTTGTAATGGCGCAAATGGAGTTGCAAC
>CACHDV010000012.1 GCA_902578675.1 uncultured Alphaproteobacteria bacterium | reverse complement strand
CATAGAGAATTGGAGGCACAAATATTCTTAGATGGAGGCCATGCTTCAAGGTCGCCGTCGACCCATATAGAATTTATCATGGCCCTAATTGATATCAGAAATATTTTGAGGCGTTATGGGTTAGAAACCAGCGAAGATTTCCAAATATATATAGCAAAAATGTCACGGATGCTGCGCCTGTGGCGGCACGGTGATGGCAAACTAGCACTTTTTCATAATTCTCAGGAAAATGGAAAACCTCTAATTGATAGTGTCCTTGGACAGGTCGAATCCCAACAAAAAACGATATATTCTGCCGATCAAACAGGATTTCATAAAATATCGGCTGGCAGCTCAAATTTGATCGTGGACACAGGTGCGGGTGTGAATTTAAATGATGAAAATCACGATAGCCTGTCTGCTTTTGAATTTAGTACTGGCAAACAACGTTTAATAGTGAATTGTGGAACGAGTCCTGGAAATTTTGAGCTTCGAGAAGCTCTTAAGGTATCCTCCGCCCATTCTATGTTAACCGTTGATGATAAAAGTATAGGAATGACGGCTAGAAAAGAACCTAACAGTTCAC
Source organism: uncultured Alphaproteobacteria bacterium (assembly GCA_902578675.1). GTDB lineage: Bacteria > Pseudomonadota > Alphaproteobacteria > Thalassobaculales > Thalassobaculaceae. The sequence continues at coordinate 36,317 of CACHDV010000012.1, read as the reverse complement.
GTAATCTTTTTACTTCAGTCACCAGAAAGTTAGTAGATGGCTGTAGCCTCATAGAAATTACCCACGAAGGTTATGGCGAAAGTTATGGTTTGACCCATAATCGTAATTTATATCTATCAGCGGATGGAACCGATTTACGAGGAGAAGAAACTCTCAATTATTCAGGCGCTCCTGGAGGTATCCCTGAAAAAGCAGTTGTGAGATTTCACCTTCATCCGCGCGTTAGAGCTTCCTTGGTGCAAGATGGATCGTCTATTCTCTTACGCCCGACGTCGGGTGGCTTCTGGCGTTTTAAAACTGACTCTGCCATGGCATTGGAAGAAAGTTTGTACTTAGGGACAGCAATAAGGCAGCGAACGGAGCAAATAACTGTTGTGCGTTCCCTACAAGATATAAGAGATAAAAACAGGGTAGTAGTACGGTGGTCTCTTTCAAAAGAAAGAGGTGCGGTGAGTAGAGTAGGACAATCTTAAGGGAGTAAAAAATGGCGGAATACGAATGGGCGCGATTGAGAGCTGACGAGCTTCGTAAATATTCTCAGGACGATACTGTCGTTATCTTACCTGTAGCTGCCCTCGAACAACATGGCCCCCATTTACCAGTAATGGTAGATAGTCGGCTTGTCGAAGAAGTTTCGAAGCGAACTGCTTCTTTGGGAGTTGATAAAGGGTTACCGATAATAACATTACCGGTAGTATGGCATGGTTTATCTGAGCACCATATGCCTTTTGGAGGTACTGTTACATTAACTTCTAATACATTTTTTTTAATAGTTAGAGATTTAATAAAAAGCATTTCGAGGCATGGATTTTCAAAGTTTCTCATATTAAACGGGCATGGGGGAAATATCACCGCTGCCGAAGTCTGCGCACAAGATATAAGCATGGAATTATCACTGCCGATCGTTGCCGCTACTTATTGGCTTGAGGCGGCAGATAGATTTGCTAAAATATTAGAAACACAAACAAATGTAATGCACGCTTGTGAGGCTGAGACCTCTATGATGATGGCATTGGAGCCCAGTCTAGTCGTGGATAGTCTTTTGAATGAGGCAAAAGGGCCTATGAAACTAGATTTTCTTGCTGCTGGAAAAGGTTCTTATAGATGGCGTTCGCTAACGCATGTTACTTCTAATGGCGTAATCGGAGACCCCAGCCAATCGTCCAGTGCCAAAGGCGAACAATTACTACGGGAAGCCGCCCAAGCGATCTTTGAACTGATATGTAATCCTGAAACATTTAAAGTTCAGTCAGACCTCCGAGTGCCTGAATAATTTCGAGCTAGTGGTTTTTTGAAAAGGTCCAGAGAGAAAATCGAATTGGATGAGCAATGAATATAGTAGTCCTCACAACGCTTTGTTTCATTTTTACAGCAATAGGGACAGGATTACTCATTATTATCTTAAAGAGAGGTAATATTATGGATATTCCAAATGAACGGAGTAGTCATGTATCCTCAATTCCCAGGGGAGGCGGCATAGCTGTGTTATCAGCCTTAATCTGTTTTTGGTTAGTAGACAGATATCTCTCTCAACAATGGATTGCCGGTGAACTTTTTATTCTAATAATAGCCGCACTGCTCGGCATTGTTTGTTTTGTTGATGATCTGCGGGGACTGTCACCATATTTGAAATTATTATTTCAAATTATCGCAGTGGCAGCTAGCCTCATTATTGTGAATAATAGAGGTGCCATTTTTCAAGCTTGGTTGCCTATCTGGATAGATCTAACACTAACTGGTTTGATGTGGCTGTGGTTTATAAATCTTTTTAATTTTATGGATGGAATCGATGGAATCACCGCAGTCCAAATGATCAGTATTGGCCTTGGCTTATCACTTTTATCGGTATTCGGCCTACTGAATTCTTGGGTGTTCATCCCCGCTATGCTCATTGTTGCTTGTGCTTTGGGGTTTTTGATATGGAACTGGGCCCCTGCTAAAGTTTTCATGGGTGATGTCGGAAGCGTGCCTTTGGGTTACTTGATTGGTTGGCTTCTAATATCTATCGTTATTCCAAGCAATAGCTTTGGGATAGAGCTTTTGACTATAGTTCTTTTGCCAGCCTACTACTATGCCGATGCTACAATAACAATTATCAGGCGTTTTCTATGTAAAAAAAATATATTTCAAGCCCATCGGGAGCACTTTTATCAGTTTGCAGTTGATAGAGGCTTATCGCATGGTCAAGTTTGCGGAGCTATCATTTTGGCGAATTTAATTTTGTTTGGTGCCGTACTTTTGTGTATAGAATTTAATATCTCGGTTTCAATAACGATAGGTTTAGCAATTGTTACGCTTCTTTTGTTTTGGATGCGCGGTGTATTTTCAAAAAAATCTTTGACGAAATAAGGTGCGAAATGCGGTTGGCAGTCATCGGCGCAAATGGGTTTGTAGGAAGGTCGCTCTGTTCCGCTCTTAAACTTGCGGGTCATAATGTATTGGCATTGGTTCGTTGCCTTGAAACCAAAGACCTCCAATGTAGTAGCGTAATATTTATAAACGATGCCGGGCCACAAGAACGATGGCACGAACTGATCAGAGATATTGACGCTGTAATATACTTAGCCTCGCCAAAAGCTGTAGATAAGCCAAACAGTTTGCAAGTTAAAGATTATGACCGGGTAATTATCGGTGGTGCAACGGCTCTTGCTGAAGCTTGCATAACTAGCAACGTAAAACGAATGATCTTTTTGAGTAGTATTAAGGTAAATGGCGAAACAAGCGATGAGCGGGTTTTTACAGTTGATTCAAAGCCAAGCCCTGCGACAAAATATGCCCGAGCTAAGTTGGCTGCTGAGCAGCAACTATTAGCTTTATCTGAAAAAGGATTAACGACCACAATAATACGCTCACCTGCGGTTTATGGACCCGCAGGCAAAGGTAACATCAAATCCCTTGTTAATTTATTAGCCAATTTTCCTTGCTGGGCGATCCCACTTGGTAATGTGAAGAATGAAAGATCATTGATCTTCATAGATAATTTGGTCTCGGCGATAATCAGTAGTGTGGAAGATAAGACTGAAACCTCACGTCTTTTTCTAGTTAGGGATCCACAAATGGTCTCAACAACACAACTTTGTAAAATTTTACTGCGGGCAATGAATAGGCCAGAAAAATTGATTGGTGATCCGTTTTCGATTGTCGAAGCAAGTGTTAAAAGTTTGTTACCAAGCTTGGCAAGCCGGCTTTATGATTCTTTAAGAATAGATGATGAGTTAATAAAGACGAGTCTGTGCTGGGAAGCACCTTTTAATGCTCATGAAGGGTTAGCATTGTCGGTTCCAAAGGCAGCGCTAGGTAATGAGCAGACGTTATGAATTCTACCATAGCTAGGTTTAAACAGAAAAACGGGGTTTGGAATCTTGAGTATCCATCAGCTTAGGCGAATAATTCTAAGTTTTTTGCATGACATTGGAATGGCAGCTCTTTCTTTTATCGTCTCACTTTATTTGAGACTCGGGGCTGAATTATTCTCGTGGCCAAAAATGGATATCTTCATAGGATTGATAATTTTCACATCAGTGGCCACTGTTGTTTTTATTTCTCTGCGTTTAGATAAAATTATTTGGAGATATGTTTCTCTTGGCGATATGGGGAAGATTTTAAGATGTGTAGGCCTCACTCTGATAATATTCATAGTCTGCCAGTTTGTTTATAATAGACTGGATGCCTTTCCCAGATCCTTTTTGGTCATAGAATTTTTTATTTTGACAGCTATGATAACTAGCCCACGATTCCTCTATCGCTTTCTGAAAGACGGGGAATTTGGAGCTCTATTAGAAAAAGCCAATTACAATAGGACACCTGTACTTTTATTAGGAGCAGGTGATGACAGCGATTTATTTATTAGGGAAATGAAACGTGGCAGAGAGGCACCTTATAGGATAATTGGAATAATTGATGAAACAGACAAGCGAGTTGGTCGAAGCATTCGTGGGGTTCCAGTATTAGGGAACCTTGCGGCGATGCCAGACATATTTAAACAACTTGAACGTGACGGCATTGCTCCTCAAAGAGTTGTTATTACAGATCCCATTATTGATGGGCAAACTGTTAGAAATATTATTGAAATTGCCGAAAAACTAGGATTACCAATTTCACGTATGCCTCAGGTCGCCAATCTTGGAAATATGGGTTCTAGGCCAAATAGCTTTGAAATAAGACCCATAAATGTTGAGGATGTGCTTGGTCGGCCTCAAACGGTCTTAGACCCCATTCCCGTTAAAAATTTATTCTTTGGCAGCATAGTGTTAATAACCGGAGCCGGGGGGACGATTGGCAGTGAATTAGCCCAGCAGGTGGCAGGCTTTCAGCCGGCGAAAATAATTATATTAGATAATTCAGAATTTCACCTCTACAAGATAAATCTACAATTGGAAGAGACGTACCCTAAAGTCGAACGACATGCTGTTCTTGGAGACGTACAAAGACTTTCGGATGTTGAGAACGCAATCGGGTTATATACGCCAGATGTTATCCTCCATTCAGCGGCGCTTAAACATGTTCCTGTAGCAGAAGAAAATATAATTGCTGCCGTTCGTACAAACGTCTTGGGAACGCGCAATGTAGCATCAACAGCAATTAAAAAGAATGTTAAGGCCATGGTCTTGATCTCGACGGATAAGGCAGTGAACCCAACTAACATTATGGGGGCGACCAAAAAACTATCGGAATTGATTTGTAACAACTTTCAGCTTGGGTCAACTTCTTGTAAGTTCGTATCTGTTAGGTTTGGTAATGTCTTGGGTTCTACAGGTTCCGTGATACCGCTATTCGAAAGGCAGATCGCGGCAGGCGGGCCTATAACGATTACGCACCCAGATATGACGCGTTTTTTCATGACAGTAAAAGAAGCGACATCTTTAGTTCTGCAGGCGGCAGCTATCCCACTAGATGCTGTAAAGAACCAAAACGGTAACATATTCGTTTTAGAAATGGGTGAGCCTGTAAAGATACTAGACCTTGCTATGCAACTGGTTAGGTTGTCAGGCCTTCGACCGAATACAGACATAGCAATAAAATATACTGGGATAAGACCTGGTGAAAAGCTTTACGAAGAGTTATTTGATCAAAACGAAACTCTTCTCAAGACGACTATTTCCGATATTAAGCTCGTATCATCTAGCATTAAACAGACAGTAGAGTTTGACGAAAAGTTAAAACAACTTGAAAAAGCAGTTGATAGGCAAGATGAGAAAGCAACGCTGAATTATTTATCTGAATTGGTGCCAACTTTTACATCTAGACCCTGAAAGTTAGCTTGTTAAAGCTGAAATCTTATTTTGTTGATTGAGTTTAATCAATAAAGTTAACGTGTCCCATTTTTCTACCAGGTTTTGTTTCTTCCTTGCCGTAAAGGTGAACTTTAGCATTAGGAGTACTCAAATATTTAGGCCAATCGTTAACCGCATCCCCAATTAAATTTATCATTTTTGTTGTTTTGACCAATTTTGTACTTCCGAGGCACTGACCAGATATTGCTCTTATAAATTGTTCAAACTGACATGTGACGGCGCCATCTTGGCTCCAGTGACCAGAATTATGCGGTCGAGGGGCTAGCTCATTCATTACAACTTGCCCATTAGGAAGCACAAACATTTCTATCGCAAGAATACCTATTAAATCCAAAGCCTCGGCCAATGTTCGAGCTATTTCTAATGCTTGCTTTGAAGTCGCCTCTTCTATTTTTGCAGGTGCCATTGTAATAGCTAAAATATGGTTTTCATGCTGATTTTCCACAGGCGGATACGCTTCTAAAGCTCCTTTATTATTCCTAGCAATTATTACAGAAATTTCCTTTTCAAATTCGACAAACTGCTCGAGTATTGCATCTTGTGTAGCCAGTTTCTCCCAGGCCTTTTTAGCAGAATTGAGATCTGATAGCTTTTCTTGTCCTTTGCCATCATAACCAAAACGGCATGTCTTTAAGATGCATGGTGTTTTTAATTTAGTTATAGCGCGTTCTAATTCAGTGTAATTGGTGACTAATTCGTAGGGTGCAACTTTGATCCCGTGATCAGTAGCAAACTTTTTCTCAGACCCTCTATGTTGCGAAATTGCTAAAATAGAGGGACTTGGATATACAGGTTTAAGTTGCTCAAGAAATAATGCCGTTTCTATGGGAATATTTTCAAATTCATATGTAATTACATCGCTCTCATTGGCAAATGACCTAAGCGCGTCCTGATCTTCGTAGTTGGCTATTGTGGTTTTAAATGCGACATGACTCGCTGGACTATTATGTTCTGGGGTAAAAATATGGCAACGAAAACCAAGACGAGCTGCGGCGAGGGCGGACATTCTCCCTAACTGTCCTCCGCCTAAAATGCCAATTATGGCTCCGGGAGAAAGCGAGAGTTTACTGTTCTCTAACACACGTCATCACTTGGTATATTGGCTACGGAATCTGTTTGATGAGAACGCCACTGCTCCAGTCGCTTCGTTACTTCTTTATCTTCCGTCGATAAAATAGATACCGCTAACAAAGCGGCGTTGCCTGCACCAGCTGCGCCGATTGCTAGTGTCCCCACGGGCACCCCTTTTGGCATTTGCACAATTGATAGAAGGCTGTCGATCCCGTTTAAAGCTTTACTCTCTATCGGGACACCGAGAACTGGCAGCGATGTTTGTGCGGCAATCATACCCGGTAAATGTGCTGATCCGCCGGCGCCGGCTATAATGATTTTTAAACCTCTGGCTCTGGCTGTATCAGCATATTCCGCCATCCGCTTAGGGGTTCGGTGGGCAGATACAATTTTTATTTCATGTGGAATTAAAAGCTCTTCCAAAATTTCGGAGGCTTTACGCATGGTTTGCCAATCTGATTGGCTACCCATTACTATTCCTACAATTGGACGTTCTTTGGACAAAATAATAACCCAGCGTTTTGCTGACCTCCATTACTTAAAACCAAGTTGTAGACAAAATAGGTGGTACTTTTCAAGTGAAATAACCAATTTGATTTTTTGCAAATCTCACAATAATAGAGAATGTTGCGTTAATTTTTTCTTCAGAGAGCATATCCATCTCCAGAACATAGAAATTTTTTATAACGATGGATTAGGTTATAATCGCTTTCATAGTTGGCAAGCTGCGTAGAGGTGCTGATGGAAGAAGAGTTTTGGGAGTACTCAAAAAAGATATATGCTCAATCATATACGAGCTTTTTATGGCTGCAAGACAGAAGGTCATTAGATGTAAACCTCCTTTTATTTTGTTACTGGTTAGGAAAGAAGGGGAGAAGACTAAGTATTGAAGAGGTAAATCGCTGCTGTGAGAACGTTAAATCACTTAGACAACAGTTTATTGTGCCACTTCGGAGTTCGCGGCGTTTTTTAAAAAATATAGACCTTCCAACTGATTATGAAAAATTAAAAAAGGCTATTCTCGATGTTGAATTAGAGGGAGAACGCATAGAACAGCGTATATTAGTCGAAAGTTTGCCAGATATTGCGGTGGAGGGCAAAGTGGCTGAGGGCGAGTATATCCTAATAATGCACTACAATATTTTAAAATACCTGGAACATGAAAAAATTTCTTTCGATAAACCTATAAAGTCTATGTTTAATAAAATAGCTTTGTCGTTGTTCCCCAATCTCTCTCAAGAAGTATTCAATCAAAGTTTTTTGTGAAACGGTGTAGTTAAAATTTTATTATTTAAATATGAGGTAGTAATATGGCAAAAACTCTTCAAGATATTCGGCTACAGCTCCAAAGAGGAGAAGTGACGAGTGAACAACTCGTAGAAGAAGCTCTGGCATCTGTGAAGTCTTCGGAAGGACAAGGGGATAAAACTTTCATAAAGGTTTATGACGACAAGGCTATGGTTCAGGCGAAGGCCATAGATCAAGTTAGAAAGTCTGGCGTTGAATTACACCCTCTTGCTGGTATTCCGATATCGATCAAAGATCTATTTGATGTTGCAGGTGAAATCACCTTATCTGGGTCAATAGTTAGAAGAAAAAGTATTCCGGCTAAATATGATGCCCATATTGTTTCTAAGCTACGAGCCGCCGGTGCAATATTAATTGGTCGAACTAATATGACGGAGTTTGCATTCTCTGGTTTGGGGATTAATCCTCATTATGGCACACCGTTAAATCCATGGGACAGAAAAATGGGGAGAATTCCGGGAGGTTCGTCAAGTGGTGCAGCTATATCAGTTACCGACAACATGGCGGCGGCTGCAATTGGTACAGACACAGGTGGATCTGTTCGAATACCCTCGGCTTTATGTGGTTTGACCGGTTTCAAGCCTACAGCTGTCAGAGTATCTAAAGAAGGCGCATTTCCTCTTTCAACTACATTAGATTCTATTGGCCCACTTGCAAATAGCGTCTCATGCTGCTCAATTTTGGATCAGACCATGCGGGGTGCAGCAGTAAATGCACTGCTTGATAAGCCCGTTGATAGTTTAACTTTGGCTATTCCACAAACTATTGTGCTCGATGATATGGATCGCACGGTAGCTGAAAAATTTGAAAATATTGTAAAAAGCTTGTCCGAGTCTGGTGTGCGTATTGTGGAGCACCCCTGCAGTATTTTCTCTCAGATACCATTAGCTAATAGCAAAGGAGGTTTTGCGGCAGTTGAAGCTTTCCACACACTGCGGGATCTTTTGGAAAAGGATGAGTCAAATTTTGATCCAAGAGTGGCTGTCAGAGTAAGGAGGGGGGCCGAAATGTTAGGGGTGGAGTATCTCGAATTACTAGACGCAACTGTAAAGATAAGGAAAGAAGCTGATGAGATAACGCGACATTATGATGGGCTACTTATGCCGACGGTTCCGACAATAGCGCCTATACTTGATCACTTAGAAAAATCCGACACAGCATATCATGAAACTAATTTATTGATGCTCCGTAATTGTTCTTTCGGAAACTTTCTGGATAGATGCGCAATTTCGTTACCCATTCATCAACCTGGAGAAGCACCAGTTGGCATGATGGTTATGGGAAATACAGGAGAAGACGAAAAGCTTCTCGAAGTGGCTAATTGTATAGAAAAGGTAGTTTTAAACGTTTGATTTAGACTAAATAATCATGGTGCTTACTCAAGACAGAGATTAGTACTAAGTGAAAATCCGAATAACGTTTAACTATCCTTCCATCTTTTCACTAAACCTACTTCTATATCAAAAAGATCTAAAATCCGGCCAGCTGTGTGCCCCACAATATCATCAATAGTTTCTGGTTTTGCATAAAAAGCGGGGACGGGGGGCGCAACTATTCCGCCCATTTCAGATAGTGCCAACATATTTTTTAGATGCCCTATATGTAAAGGCGTTTCTCGTGTTAGACAAACGAGGCGGCGACGTTCTTTCAATGTTACGTCCGCTGACCTAGATATTAAATTGTTTGTGACACCAGATGCTATCTCTGCGAGCGTTTTCATTGAACATGGCGCGATGATCATGCCATCAGTTTTGAAAGACCCTGAGGCGATTGATGCACTGATGTCTTTATTTGCATGGACGACATCTGCCAGTTGATGAACTTCTTTGATCTTCATTCTTGTTTCATATGCTAACGTTATTTCGGCGGAGCGTGACATCACTAAGTGTAATTCTGGTCGTTTAGTGTCTCCTAGATTTTTCAGGATTTGCAGCAAGGTTAATCCGTAGATGATGCCCGACGCACCGCTAATCCCTATAATTAATCGGTTTTTATTTAAAGCAGTCATAATTTTGCTATCCTATCAAACTTTAGGGAATTCGTTGTGAACAGAAAGATGCCAACCTCCATACAAAAATAGTCTATGAAAATGCTAAAGGTGCTCTATAATTTCCGTTTTAAATTCTCTCATGCGATGTAAGCATGCCTCTAAATTTGAATTTTCGCCCCCTATTATAAGGCACTGAAGACCTTTTTCCCTATAGGCTTCAACGTCCCTTATGATTTCTTTACTGCTGCCGGTGAAGGCCCGTCGTGCCCCAGTATTTGTCTTATCCGAAGTGCCAAGCTTATACCAGATGGCTAGCAAACCGGCCGTTATATCGGAAGTTGACCGCCCTATTAGCTCTGCATTTTCGTGTACCTCTCTCAATCCTTGACCATAACGTTCTGCTGTATCAAAAGGTGCCCTGGGATTATTACCAACCGGATACCATCCATCCCCAAATTTTGCAGCACGTTGTCTTGCAAGTCTAGCTTCTCCGCCAATCCAAAGTGGGGGATGGGGATATTGGACCGGCTTTGGGAAAAATTTTAAGCCCGAGTAGTTAACGTGACTGCCTTCGAAGAATGGTGATTCCTCGGTCCATAAGTTTTTGAACGCTGCAATATATTCGTCAGATGCGGCCCCCCTGTCTTTGAAAGCGGGACCGTTTAAAAGTTGTATTTCTTCTTCCATCCACCCCACGCCAACCCCCACGGTTAAGCGTCCTTTGGACAAAACATCAATGGTCTTGGTCATCTTTGCGGTCAAAATAGGCGGGCGGTGTGGTATAACCATTACCGATGTAAGCAATCGTATAACGCTTGTTGAGGCAGCGACAAAACTTAAAGTGCTCAGTTGTTCGAGGCATTCCCCGGTGTCCTCGGCAAACCAGCGCCCTGACTTAGTATAAGGATAAGGAGAGTTTACATCTTTGGCTATTACAACATGGTCACTAAAGCCAAGGTAACTAAAACCTAATTCTTCAGCCTCAAGAGCAATTATCCTGAGGGTATCAGGATGCGCGACAGGACCTCTAATACCTAAATGAATTCCAAATTTCATTACTCGTCCAATCTAGAAGGGCTCATCACCTGCAATTGTGATTCTGTGCATGCGTCGACGCTCGTTATAATCTGCGAGAGCCTGGTGTTGGACACATCGGTTGTCCCAGAGGGCTAGTGATCCAACTTCCCATCTGAAGCGACAGGTAAATTCGGGGCGGGTTGAGTGATTACGCAAAAAATCGATAAGTGTATCTGCTTCATTTTCGTTAAAGCCGAAAAGATTTTGAGTGTGGCTACCTATGTATAGTGATTTTCGTCCAGTCTCGGGGTGTGTTCGTACTAAGGGATGAACAGATTCTGTAGGCACGTTTCCTGGCTCTCTAATTTTCGCTTGCATTTTCGGATTGCTGGCATACCGATCTTTCCTATTTACCTTTCCCACGCCGCGTCGAAAGCCATCGCCTACGTTAAAGGTTTTAAGGTTTTCTAAAATGCCCTTCATCGGCTCAGATAAGGTTTCGTAAGCTAAGTATTGATTTGAAAATTGCGTATCCCCGCCACTTGTGGGAACTTCATGAGCATAAAGCATCGTTGCTTTTGCTGGTTCCGGGTTGAACATTTGATCAGTATGCCAGACGGCCCCGAATGTATATTCATCACCCGGTTCTTTAATGATTTCTAATATTTCTGGATGGTCGTCTAAACCTCGCATATATGGATGGAAATGAATTTCACCAAACCTTTTAGCGAAGTCAATTTGTTGTAATGGTCTTAGCTTTTGATCCCGAAAGAAAATAACGGAGTATTTGAGCCAAGCTTGGTGAATTTCAGCAAATGTTTCATCGTCCAACTTTGCTAAATCAACACCTTTTATTATTGCCCCTAGATTTCCAGAAACGGGTTCTATTGCTATCCGTCGAAAGTTCACTCAAGCTCCTCTCTAAATTACTTTTTTCTACAACAACTCATAAATATAAAACAAAACTTTAAACCATGTTTTTGCAACTGAATAGAATTAAGGCGTACTCCAAGATTTAAAAAAATTAAACATCGAAGAAGACTGTCTCATTGACTCCCTGCATGTAAATATTAAATTGGTATGCTTTACCTTTATTGGACGGAATTTGTTTGGCAATAAGTGTCTGACGTCGGTTTTTCGGAACATTGAGGAGAAAACTATCGTGTTGATTGGCTCCTTCCTCTTCAGGGAAATACATCCTTGTATAGACATGAGAAAGAAGACCCCTCATGAAAACAGTAAAATTAATATGAGGCGCTTGATTATCGCCGGTAGCGCCTGGTTTAATTGTTGTGAACGAGAATTTTCGTTGCGGATTTGTGCCTGTGCCGCATCGCCCAAAACCGGAAAAACTATCGTTCGTATCTTTTAGGTTTTTTGACGTAACATACAGGCCAGAACTAGATGCCTGCCAAATTTCAATTAATGCATCGTCTACAGGTTCATTATTCCCGTCAAATACAATCCCTTCAATGCTTATTCTTTCCCCAATGGTTCCCTCTGAATTTAAGTCATTGGAAGCAATATCTTTAATTTCATTGTAGCCATATTGTTTGGGGGTGAGACCGTAAGCGAAAAACGGGCCAATCGTTTGAGAGGGTGTTTGTTTAAACGACATGTTATTTCTCCATTGGAGTTGCTTTGGGCCCCCGCAAAATGAAATCAAATTTATAGCCTAAAGCAAAACCTTCTTCGGTGGCCTCAATGTCGAAAGTCTTTATGAGTAGTTTTCTTGCTTTTTTTGGGGTTGATTGAAAAATAGGATCCAATTCTAATAAAGGATCGCCAGGGAAATATGACTGGGTTATAAGTCTTGTCGCAAATGCGGGACCAAAGAGAGAGAAATGAATGTGGGCTGGCCTCCAAGCATTTTTGTGGTTGCCCCATGGATACGCGCCTGGCTTTATCGAGTAAAATTTATAAATACCATTGTTATCTGTGATGCATCTTCCTGCACCAAAAAAATTTGGGTCCAAAGGTGCGTCGTGTTGGTCTGCTGCGTGAATATATCGTCCAGATGAATTACATTGCCAAATTTCAATTAAGGTATTTGGTTGAGGCTTCCCGTTTTCGTCAACAACGCGGCCGGTAACCACGATACGTTCGCCCAAAGGTTGTTGCCCGTTTACTGCCCCGTTTTTGGTTAAGTCATTTTCTTGCTCGTGGTTGATTAATGGAAAAAAGCTAGGTGCCGTCAATTCCGAGTTTGTTTGCTCAATTTTTATAGGCGCTTTAGTAGGGCTCCGCAGATGAGTGGACTTATAATTCTCGGAAAAATAGCTTGGATGAACAGTCCAATCTCTCTGGTTATAAGATGACGTCATTTTAAATACCTCAGATTTTCAATTTTATTTCCCTTAAATGAATCAATCTTCAATAAGATGTAAAGTTGTTTACTGAATCAAAATAGCTCTAAAATCATTAACGTTTGTTAATGTTGGGCCGGTTATAACGAGGTTTCCTAATTTTTTAAATGCTCCGTATCCATCATTTTCTTGTAATGCTCTTGCGAGGTTAATGTTTTGTTCTCGTGCCATTTGGAACGTAGTTGGTAAGTATAGTGCCCCGGCATTGTCTTCTGTCCCATCTATACCATCGGTGTCGCAAGCAATAGCAGATACACGCGAAAGATGTTGATTTGATCGTTCGAAAAGTGTGATCGCGAATGCAAGAAGAAATTCTGTATTGCGTCCACCACGTCCAGTGCCTTTGATTGTTACAGTTGTCTCGCCACCGGAAAGCAAAACAACTGGTGCTGGTGCTGGTTGATTATGTCGGAGAATTTGACCCGTTATAGCGGCGTGAACTCGCGCGACTTCCCTTGCTTCCCCTTCAATTGCATCTCCTAAGATCACCGCGTTTAAGCCAACTTTATGGGCTTCCTTGGCGGCAGCCTCTAAGGCTAGCTGTGGTGTTGCTATAAGCGAAATTTTTGTTTTTCTGAAGACCGGGTGACCGGGTTTTGGTGTTTCGTTTTCTGGGTTTGAGAGATGTTCTAATATTCTTGTTGAGTATGATGTTCCATATTTATTGAGAATGTTGATGGCATCTTCTAGTTGGGTCGGGTCAGGCACTGTTGGTCCAGAACCAATCGTGTGCAGCTCGTCACCGGGAACATCTGATATGCAGAGGGTCAATAGTTGCGCTGGGTAGCTTGCCTTCGCGAGCCTGCCTCCTTTTATTTTTGACAGATGTTTTCGCACACAATTCATTTCATGAATCGTTGCCCCCGAAGCTAAAAGCTGCTGTGTTAGAGCTCGCTTTTCCTCTAATTCGATGCCATCTGCCGGTAAAGAAAGCAGGGCTGAGCAACCACCTGAGATAAGGCAGACCACAAGATCGTCTTTAGTTAAAGTATTTACTAACTCAAAGATTTTATTGGCTGCCAAAGTTCCATTTACATCTGGAAGTGGGTGGCCGGCTTCAACAACATCAATGTATCTGCAGTGAAGTGCGTGGCCATAACGGGTAATTACCATACCGTTCAGTGGGACCGCAGGAAAATGTTCTAGCCAAAAATATTCAAACGACTGAGCCATCGAACCAGCAGCTTTCCCGGCTCCTATAACAATGACTTTCCCTTTAGGAGGGGAGGTAATAATGCCCATAAGTTGCGGCGGCAAGCAATGTCTAGGGTTGGCCGAACAGGTCGCCGCCTCAAAAAGGGATTTCAGAAAAATGTCCGGTTGCTTAATATTTGTTTCCACAAAAGCCATCGCAGTACATGTAAAGTTATAGGGTGCACCTTTTGCTAGGTAAAATGCCAACTCCGAAAAATCGTAAGTCTCGGCTATCCAGCAACTCTAGTCAAATATTGTTATCTTTGAAATGGTCAATCAAACACGCGTCGCCATAGGAAAAAAACCGATAATTTTCCCGTTTTGCGTGCTCGTATGCATTTAAGAGCCTCTCTCTGCCAGCCAAAGCAGATGCTAGCATTATGAGCGTAGATTTTGGTAAATGGAAATTTGTTATAAGTGCGTCTGTTGCGTTGAACTTAAACCCAGGGGTTATAAACAAATCAGTATCGCCCGCAAACGGTTTTATCGTGCCGCCAATAGATGCCGTTTCTAAAACGCGCAGGCTGGTGGTGCCAAGTGCAATAACTTTATTGCCTCTTGCTTTTACGTTTTTAATTTTTTCTACAGCTTTAGATCCCAATTCGGCCCACTCGCTGTGCATATCGTGGTTATCTGTATCTTTTACTTTTACTGGAAGAAATGTTCCAGCTCCTACGTGAAGTGTGAGATAGGCAATGTCTATACTATTTTTTTTCAAACTAGCAACAAGGCGATCCGTAAAGTGAAGGCTAGCCGTAGGTGCTGCTACAGCCCCTTCATGTTCGGCGAAAATGGATTGGTAATCTTTTAGGTCTGCGATATTAGATGACAGGTCATTGCGTTTGATGTAAGGAGGAAGTGGCATACTGCCACGCTGTTGAAGAAAACCCATTAAATCTTTATCATTTAATTGAAACTCTAAAAGCAGTTCACCGCGGTTTCTTTTCAACACTTTTGCAACGACCGAGTCATGAAATATTATCAAATCGCCCTCGGCAACCCGTTTTGCAGGTCGTGCAAAAGCGAACCATATGCTCGGAGAAATCTTTTTATGGAGGTTTACGGTTATCCTTTTGCTTGCACACTGACCTTGTAATTTCGTGGGTATTACACGGGTGTTGTTAGCGACGAGTAAGTCGCCTGGTTCCAGTATGAATGGAAGTTCCTGAATAAAGCGATCTCTTAGGCCCCCTTTCGTAAGGTCCAAGAGACGGGCAGCATCCCTTGGATTTATCGGTGTTTGTGCAATAAAATCTGGGGGTAGTTCGTAATCAAATAAGTCGACATCCATTTCTAAGGTGTGGTGTCCCTAGGAACGACCGTAGCTTGGTTTGTAATTATGGAAATGACCAACTTAAATGGCAACAACAATAACATGGCCATGGCTAATTTTATGGCGTAATCGCCGGCAGCCCATGTAACCCATGGGAGCCCAGATCCGATAAAAGCAATGGAAAAGAATAACACGGTGTCGATTGCTGACGATAGTGAGGAGGAAATAAAAGGGGCTTGCCACCACGTCTTTTGACTGACTTTATTAAAAACAAATATATCGATTAATTGCGCTGTTAAGAAAGCTGTGCCTGAGGCTAGTGCGATCCTAATGTCGGCAAGCCAAATTGAAAAAATAACCCCAACTAAAAAACCTCCATATACTACTTTTCTGGCGTTTGAGGCCCCAAATGATCGGTTCATCACATCAGTAACTAAAAATGCTACAGGATATGTCAAAGCTCCCCATGTTATCCAGTCGTTTATCGGATAACCGACGGCGACATTCGATACAGCAACGACTATAGCCATAGCTATTACACCGAAAAATATTGGTCTTAGTGCATGCACCTTTAATGCTCCTTGGTATAAGAATTTGGTCGTACGGCTGTGATAATCTTAAACCTCTTTTTTGTCCAAACATATTTTTATTTCACGGCTATTCTTGCCTAGTTTTCACCTCGGACATAGTATTAAGTGTGAGAAGACACAGGGAGAAACACAGTGATACAGCCCCTTAATCAGAATATCGACAAAGACTGGTTTCTCGAACACCACATTATGATGCATCGTATAAGAGCTTTTGAGGAAACTGCAGCGAGAGCCAATCAGGATAAACTCGTTCTAGGGGCTATCCACTTGTCGATAGGACAAGAAGCTATCGCATCGGGGGTCTGTAAAAATTTAATGAAGGAAGATTTTCTACTGAGTACGCACAGAGGCCACGGGCATACTCTAGCAAAAGGCGCCGATCCAGAGGCTATGATGCTTGAATTATTGGGAAGGCGTGGAGGAATATGTAAAGGAAAAGGTGGGTCGATGCACATAGCAGATGCAAGTGTTGGAATGCTGGGTGCCAACGGTGTTGTGGCGGCGAACATAAATATTGCCACTGGCGCCGCGCATGCGATCAAGCTTAAGCGAGAAACAAATATTTCATGTTGCATTTTTGGTGATGGCGCGATCAACCGCGGGCCTTTCCTAGAGGGTTTGAATTGGTCAGGTGTTTTCAATCTTCCGGTTTTATTTGTTTGTGAAAATAATGGGTTCGCTTCCACAACCCGGACGGATGCTATGACATCAGGAGAAGGTGCTGCAGCTAGAGCACGATCAATGGGAATCACAGCAATAGAAGTTGATGGCAATGACATCGTCTCAGTAGATGAGATAACACGAGAATATATTGCTAATATTAGGAACGGGAACGGGCCACATCTAATTTCATTCAACACTTACAGACTGCATGGGCATACGGCATCCGATCCAGCCTCTTATAGGCCTGCGGCGGAAGTTGAAGCAGCTTGGAAAGAGGATCCAATCGAAAGATGTTCAGAATTGCTTTCAAGGTTGGGAATATCCCGAGAAATTCTTAATGAACATAGAAAAATAGCACTGGAGGAAATGGAAAGAGTATACAAAACTGCCAAGGAAGCGCCGTGGCCCAGCGATGATAATGCTTTTTCCGATGTACAAGACCTTGGTGATCCACGCGAAGGAGCATTTTAATGGTTAAAATGACCTATGCCGAAGCAGCGAAGCTAGCACTTGCAGAGGAAATGAGAAGGGACCCGCTTGTATGGGCTATAGGAGAAGATCTCGGGCGCGGGGGTGTATTTGGCCAATATTTGGGGCTTTTGAATGAGTTTGGGCCAGAGAGAATATCTGATGCACCTATTTCTGAATCAGCTATTATGGGGGCAAGCGTAGGGGCGGCTATGGCTGGAACACGACCCGTTGTTGAAATGCGCTTTGCCGATTTTGCTCTCTGTGCCGTTGATGAGTTAATCAACCAGGCAGCAAAGGCACGTTACATGTTAGGCGGCCAGGTGAAAGTACCTATGGTGATAAGAGAGCCGATGGGAATGTGGCGATCGTCTGCAGCGCAACACAGCCAGTCACTAGAAAGTTGGTATACCCACATCCCTGGTCTCGTTGTTGCGGTTCCATCCACTCCGGCAGATAATAGGGGGCTTTTAAAAACAGCGATAAGATCTGACGACCCAGTTGTATATCTCGAGCATAAAAATATATGGGGCTATGAAGGTGACGTGCCGGAAGATGAAACTCTAATTCCGTTTGGGAAGGGACGGCTAGAGAAAGAGGGCGATGACATAACAATCGTTTCTTGGTCAGCTCAAATGCATATCGCTGCAAACGCAGCGACTTTATTACAAGCAGAGGGAATCTCTGCAGAGTTGATTGATCTACGAACGTTGTGGCCGTGGGATAGACAAATGGTTTTTGATTCTGTTGAAAAAACTGGCCGGCTATTAATTACGCATGAAAGTGTTTCCGTGGGCGGTTTCGGTGCAGAGATAGCAGCTACTGTCGCCGAGCAATTATTCTCGGTCCTGAAGTCGCCTATAACTCGTTGTGCCGCGCCTCGCGTCCCAATTTCCTATGCCCCACCCCTTGAAGCTAAGATCCGGGTGTCTTCTGAACAAATCGTAGAAGCGGCCAGAAAATCGGTTGCGGTTTCTGCAGGCTTTAAATAGAAAAACTTTGGCGGTAATTTTGAAAGATCGAGTCTTACCAAGCAAAATAGTAGTGGCTAATTCAGTCACAACGCTAGGTGACCAATGTTTTGGACATGTTGTCTTGGCAGGGTCACACGGTGCCACTTATGCAGCTTTTTTAGCAGTAAAGTCGGGAGCCCTCGGTATAATTTTAAATGACGCGGGCTTTGCCAAAGATGACTCAGGAATATCGGGGGGCAAATATTGCGATAGCTTAGGTGTCCCGTTTGCTACGGTAGGATCATACTCTTGCAGGATTGGCGATGGGGAAAGCATGAGAAACGAAGGGATAATTTCTTATGTTAATAACACGGCAAAGTTATTAGGTGTAGAAAAAGGTATGCCCGCTATTTTAGCGGCAAATAAACTTACCCTGGCCAAGGCGAGTGATAAGATTTCGGAGGAATATTCGGAAGCGCGAAAAGAATTAACATCTAGCCAAAGTAAGCGGGAAATTATTTTGATGGATTCAATATCTCTTGTTACTGAAAAGGATAGGGACAAAATTGTCGTCTCGGGTAGTCATGGCGGTATGCTTGGAAAAGATCCAAAAACTGCAATGAAACATGATGCTTTCGCGGGCTTTTTTCACAATGGTGGAATAGGAAAGAGCGCCGCCGGTATAACGAGATTAGAGCCCCTCAACGAAAGGGGTATAATCGCGGCAACAGTTGATGGAATGTCGGCTCGAATAGGAGATGGTGAATCCGTTTATAATGATGGTGTTATATCACACTTTAATAGCGAGGCCGAAAAGCTTGGTTGTCAAGTTGGCATGAAATTGAAAATTTTTATCGACAGAATAAACAAATTTTAATGGAGCGAAAATATGGGCCTCTACGGAAAAGGTATGCTGATGACCTTCACAGAGACTTTGAATGAAGATGAAATGGATTTCAACGAGTGGTACAACAGAGAGCACATTGATGAGCGCGTCTGGATGCCTGGTTTTCATCGGGCACGGCGATATATAGATGCGGATGGAACAGCCTCTTTTAAGTATTTTGCAACCTATGAAACAACTGTTGTTCAGGATCTAGCCGACCCCGAATATATGGAACTACTCAAAGACCAGTCTGATTGGTCCAAAAAAGTAATGGCTAAATTCACAAAATTTGAACGAATAACAGCTGATATCACTATTGATTTTTCTCATGGGTTTGGCGGGGGATGTTCTATCGCCTGGTTTAATCCGAAGATTGACGTTATGGATGATCTAAGAGATTATTTTCGAGATGAATTTCTTAAAGAAATTGTGCAAGCGCCTGGTGTAGTGGGGGCTATTTTGGCCGAAAATAACCTGGAAGTAGTAAATAAGGGTCGTCAAGCGCAAGGCATTGAAATTCCAGAAAATGAAACACCCTCTTGGATTATAATAGTTGAAGCACAAGATAGTGTGACGGCATCGCGATCGATAAGCAGTTTACCAAAAGATGGTCTACCAAGATTCTCTTTGGTCGGGTCAGAAATTGAAACATCTAACTACAATCTAATATTTGGAAATAATCGCTAGTTGCATAGTGTATTTTGCGATACACGCGAACGGTTTACTTCTGAAAGTTTTTAATTATGTCGATCTCTTTTTCTGTGGATTGCAAGGACGGTTTTGCTCGATGCGGCAGCCTGTTAACTCGACATGGCAAAATAGACACTCCAACTTTCATGCCTGTTGGAACCGCCGCAACGGTGAAGGCAATGATGCCTGCTTCCGTTAAAGAAACTGGTGCCCAAATACTTCTTGGTAATACCTACCATTTAATGCTGAGGCCGGGTGCGTCCCGCATTAAAGATTTAGGTGGGCTTCAGAAATTTATGGGTTGGGATGGACCTATATTAACGGATTCCGGTGGTTATCAAGTCATGTCGCTCTCGCAACTTCGTAAGCTTGATGAAGACGGCGTAACTTTCAGAAGCCATATAGATGGTTCGTATCATAAATTAACGCCGGAAAAATCGATCGAAATTCAGCAAGATTTGGGTTCAAATATTACTATGGCGTTCGATGAATGCACTCCGTTTCCGGTTTCTGAAGAGGAAGCAGAAAGATCGATGCTTTTGTCAATGAGATGGGCAGAGCGATCAAAGCAATCCTTTAACGACAGAGATGGCTTTGGTTTATTTGGAATAGTGCAAGGAAGCATTTTTGAGAGTTTAAGAATTCAATCGGCTGAAAAACTGAAAAGAATTGGTTTTGATGGTTATGCAGTTGGTGGCCTTGCTGTTGGCGAAGGTCATGAAACTATGATTAATGTTTTGAAAATGACAGTTCCGTGTTTACCAGAGGATAAGCCCCGATACTTAATGGGTGTCGGAAAGCCGCGTGATTTATTGGCAGCAGTGCAAAATGGTGTGGATATGTTTGATTGTGTGCTTCCAACTCGTTCTGGCA
Organism: uncultured Alphaproteobacteria bacterium; assembly: GCA_902578675.1. Classification (GTDB taxonomy): domain Bacteria; phylum Pseudomonadota; class Alphaproteobacteria; order Thalassobaculales; family Thalassobaculaceae. The sequence continues at coordinate 15,681 of CACHDV010000012.1, read as the reverse complement.
GAACTGGACAAGCATTTACAAGAAGAGGTGAAGTGAATTTAAGGAATGCTAGGCATGCATCTGACCCACGGCCTTTAGATGCCGAATGTAATTGTCCTGCTTGCCAACAGTTCAGCAGAGCCTATCTCCATCACTTGGTGAAATCCGGGGAAATTCTTGGGGCTATGTTATTAACCTGGCATAACCTTAGATATTACCAAGACTTAATGCGAGGATTGAGGGAAGCAATAAAGAATGGTTTGCTGGCCGAGTTTACTACCTTGTTTCATGATGAACAAAGCTTAGGTGATATAGCCCCGATAAAATGAAGTGTTCAATGTATTTTAAGTTAGGCCAACGCTTGAAATGGATTATTAAATGAAAGAGCTTATAAAAAGGAAGGCTCTTGAAATTGGTTTTGATGCTATCGGTTTCACGGCGCCGTCATTGAATAGCAATGTAACAGAAAACTTCGACAACTTTATATCGAATGGGTTTTTTGGTGACATGGAGTGGATGGCTAAAAATGCTAGTCGTCGCAGGGATCCCAAGCTATTTTGGCCAGAAGCCCGATCTATTATTGTGGTAGCTTGCAATTATGGCCCAAAAAATAATCCGCTTAATGACTTGAACGCTTTTGATCGAGGAAATATTTCAGTATACGCCCGTAATCGGGATTACCATGATGTTTTAAAAAAAAAACTAAAAACACTTGGTAGATGGCTCGGAGAATACTTTCAGTGCGAGCTTAAAGTGTTTGTGGATACTGCGCCTATACTCGAAAAGCCACTCGCCCAGAACGCCGGAATTGGATGGCAAGGCAAACATTCGAATTTAGTAAACAAGGAGTTTGGCTCGTGGTTGTTTTTAGGAGAACTCTTCACCACCCTTGATTTAGAACCTGATAGGGTAGGGCAAGATCACTGTGGAAGTTGCACTAAATGTTTGGATATCTGCCCGACGCATGCCTTCCCTACTCCTTATCAACTTGATGCTAGGAGGTGCATCTCATATTTGACGATCGAACACAAGGGTCACATTCCGATTGAGTTCCGTAAGCTCATCGGAAATAGAATATATGGTTGTGATGATTGTTTGGCTGTGTGTCCTTGGAATAAGTTTGCAAAAACCGCTAGTGAAATAGCTTTTATCCCAAGAGATCAACTTAACCTGCCACTTCTAGAAGAACTCCTGCTACTAGATGATCAGAGTTTTCGTAACTATTTCTCCCGCTCGCCAATAAAGAGGATCGGTAGAGATAGGTTTATCCGAAATGTGCTAGTTGCAGTTGGTAATTCAAAAATATCAGAGGTGCCTCCTATTTTATCAAAGTTACTTTTTGACCCTGAACCAATTGTTCGATCCATGGCCGTGTGGGCATTAGGCCAAATAGGTGACAAAAAGGTTATACAAGCGAGTTATGAAGCACTTTTTCTTAAAGAGCAGGACGAAGTTGTTCAATCTGAATGGGCAAGGATTGTTGAGCGTTTGCACCCTTAATGAAAAAATGAAGAGAGCTGGTTATGGATATCGATGAGTTTAGAAAGCATGGTCATCAACTTATTGATTGGATGGCTGATTACATGGACACGGTTGAAAAACTGCCTGTGCGTTCTCAGGTAAAGCCAGGTGAAATATCCAATCGTTTGAAAGAGAAACCGCCAATAAACGGCGAACCTATGGAGAATATAATAGACGATTTTAAAACGACGATTCTTCCCGGTATAACCCACTGGCAACATCCCCGTTTTTTTGCATATTTCCCAGCCAATTCAAGTCCTCCATCTGTTTTAGCGGAAATGCTGACAGCTACACTCGGTGCACAATGTATGTTGTGGCAGACTAGTCCAGCTGCCACAGAGATGGAAACACGTATGATGCAATGGCTAGCAAGTATGATTGACCTTCCAAAGAAGTTTAGTGGCGTTATTCAAGATTCTGCTTCCAGTGCAACACTTTGTGCGCTGTTAACTGCTCGAGAGAAAGCCACTTCCTGGAAAACTAATGAATTAGGCTTCATGACTATAGAGAAAAAATTAATTGTTTATACATCTGAAGAAGCACATTCCTCCATTGAGAAGGGGGCAAAAATTGCAGGTTTTGGTAAGGATAATATACGCTTCATTCCCACAGATAATAAATTTATTATGTGCGCAAACACCCTACGAAAAGAAATTCAATCCGATTTAGACAAGGGGTTTGTTCCTACTTGTGTGGTTGCTTCTATTGGGACGACAGGTGTTGGAGCTGTTGACCCAATCAAAAAAATTGCAACATTGTGCAAGGAGTTTGACATTTTCCTACACATTGATGCGGCATGGGCGGGAGCCGCAATGATACTTCCTGAACATAGATCGATGGCGGACGGAATGGAGTTAGCTGATAGTATCGTTATTAATCCTCATAAGTGGCTTTTAACGAACTTTGATTGTTCTGCTCACTTTGTGAAGGATCCCACTGCACTGACAAGTACGCTTTCAATTTTACCCGAATACCTTAAGAGTAAGGAAAGTGAAGATATAATTGATTATCGTGATTGGAGTATTCCACTCGGCCGGCGGTTCAGAGCTTTAAAACTTTGGTTTGTCATCAGGTATTACGGGGTGGGGGGGCTGCAAAAAATGATTAGAAAACATATCGAGTTTGCCTCCCAAGTAGAGGAATGGATAAATGATTCTAAAAATTTTGAGTTAGTGGCCCCGCGATCACTATCTCTACTTAACTTCAGACTTCTTTCCAAGCAAAGTGGCAAGGTACCAGACATTGATAGATTAAACTTGAAACTTTTGAATGACTTAAATGACAGTGGCACAACCTACTTCACGCAAAACCGGGTGCGCGGTCATTTTGCCATACGATGGTCAATCGGTCAGACGAACACGGAGTTGAGACATGTTAAGGATGCTTGGGCGCAGATCCAACAAACAGCTTCAAGTATAACCTAGATCCTCTTTCATATCATGCAAAGGGAACTACACCATCCGGAAGATTTTCTATATGAGTGCATATTTCTCCTGGTGTAGTTAGCCAGATTTTATCACGGTAATTGAGAATATGTTCGAAGGCTCGGCGAAGCTGTCGTATTCGATAAGGTCGTCCAACTACAAACGGGTGCAGTGATATGGGACAAACTAGGGCGTGCCCATCGTTATTGGATTGCTCCAACATTTCGTCAAAGTTATCAATCAGCATTTCGGTAAATTCCGCCGATGTATACCGATACCAAACGATACCTCGGTTGTCATTCGCTTCGACGGGATATGGCATGGATAGGATCTTGCCATTTCTAGTTTTTATCCAGACAGGTTGGTCATCCATTGTCCAATCCATGACATACCTATAACCTTCTTCCTGGAGAATATCCATTGTAGTCTCATTATTTGAAAGCCAAGGGCTCATCCAGCCAATAGGACGTTTACCTTCTTGTTCTGATATTGCTTTTGTACAGGAGCGTATCATGGCCCTCTCGTCATCTTCAGAAAGTCCTTCCTGCTCTTCTGAGTTCGTGTAGCCATGGCCCAGGAATTCATCACCTCTTTCCCGTATTCTTGATGGAATATCTGGGCATTCCTCATAGATTGCTGTGTTTATTTGATGCTCCACGGGGATATTCAACTCGTCAAACATATCCATCAATCGCCAAAAACCAACCCGGTTTCCGTAATCTCGCCATGAGAAAATACTATGGCTTCTAGCTTGTTCGGGGGGTGCTATTGCAGCGCCTTTACCTTCTCCATAGCTAAATGCTTCGATATTCATGGCTACATATACAGCAAGCTTCTTTCCGTCCGGCCATTCATATTGGGCTCTCGATGGAAGACTTGAATATGGATACCTATTATGTTGCTTTAACATTTTAAACTCCTATAAGACTGTCTTGGGTAACATTACATGTACACCCTTATTGCCGTTAACAATCTGGGTAACCCTCAGATCAGCAGCTAATGAACAGAGGGAGTAGGCCTGAGATTTTGATAAATTTGTCCGTTGGGTTATCAGGATTATCATTTGACGAAGTGCTTCTTTAGCTGCATCGTCAAGATCTTCATCAAAGGCCATAGTAATAAAATGCGATGGACTTTCAGCCTGTGGCAGAGTCAAAGATAGATCGTCTCTCACCGTTAAACGAAATTTTCCTTCCAAAGCGGTCTCTATAGCGGTTACGCAAACCTCACCATCTCCTTGGCAGCCGTGTCCATCGCCGGCTGAGAAATTGGCTCCCTCTACGAAAATAGGTAAGAAAACTGATGTGCCTGAAACCAGCTCTTTATTATCCATGTTGCCACCATGTGCCCGTGGGATAATTGATGTTATCATTCCCCAATTTTTTGGAGGTGCGCAGCCCATCACTCCAAAAAATGGGTTGAGAGGAAGTCTTGTTCCCCAGGGCAACTCGCCCTCATTTTTTTCTTTGTCCAGTTTGATAGTAATATGAGATTCCTCATCAAACTCCCCTGGCAAACCGCCAGATAATGGTTTAACGAAGTTATAGCCCCAATCTTGCCTTAACCCGATATCTAGAATATCGACTTGCAAAACTTGTCCTGGTTTTGCGTTGCTTATTCGAATAGGCCCAGTCAAAATATGGCCATGCATTCTCTTCGGAACTTTTTTATGAATCTCTAAAAGTTCTGGTGGTATATAATAATCTGGTCCTGGAAGATTATCAGGTCCTCCTGAAACAGAGTTGAGATTAATAGTATCGCCGGAGGCAATCTCCATGACCGGGTCGAGTTCAGCGTCAAAATAACCCCAGTGAACTGTGGAGGGTGAGGCTTGAATATCGTGAGTATTTGCCATGAGCTACTTTCCGGATCGTGATTAAGATTTACAAGATAAAATTAAACTTAGACTTATTGCATTAGTATTCCACGTAATTTTTTTACTGCCGCCTCTGGAGCGGTCAAAACTGGGATGTTTAATTCCTTAAAAACAGCTGATTTAGCGCTGACCATAGAGAATTGAGCCAACATTAATACATCACAGTGCTTAAGAGTTGCCGCGGTTTTGGCTATTAATTCATTGTGTTTTGTTTGGTGGCCTTGTCTAAGAAATTCCATTGCGCCTTCAACGAGCTTGGTGTCAAGAGAACCAGTCGCCGATAAACTATCTCGAATTTTGCAAAACTCTCTAGACATTGATGCAATACTTTGCTCGAAAGTGGCAAGCATACCAATTTTGTGTCCAGTATTAAGTGCTTGCTCAAACATCGCCTCATTTGGTTTTAAAACTGGTATCGTTAACTTATAAGCCACTTTGTCTATGGCGGGGCCAAAGGCTGAGCACGTGAACAGAATTCCGTCTGCTCCTATACTTTCTGCATAATTTCCAAGATCAGAAAAACGTTTTTCCATGCCAGTCGTGAGAACATTTGATTTTGCGCGGTCAACACTTAGTGAGTCGTCAAATAAATTTACTATCTCAGGCTCTGGCCAGAGTTCATTAAATGCACATTTAATCGGCTCAATTGCCATAGGTACGGCGTGAATCAAAACAATGCGAAGAGACATGGTAGTATCCAAGTAGCAAAAACATTAATAATAATACGGGCTAATACTAGATACTCCAGCTCATTATTATTATATTTTGCATGTAATTCATCCGGTATGGGAGCGGATCTTGTCAGAAAGTCAAATTGGGCTTGAAAAACTTGGGCGAAGGATCAGGCGTGACCTCGAAATGTTACAATACCCGCCAGCTGATTGGGTAATTCCACGCCAGACCAATGATGGGCAGCCTGTTTTAGATGTTGCGGTAATAGGTGGAGGTATGTGCGGCCTTGTTGCCACTTTCGCTCTGTTAAGAGCGGGTATAAGTAATATCAGAACATTTGATTCCAACGAAGAAGGTCGAGAGGGGCCTTGGCCCAAATACGCTCGTATGGAAACTCTTCGTTCTCCCAAAACGCTTGCCGGACCTGCCTTAGGATTACCAAGCTTAACATTTCAGGCCTGGTATGAAGCTCAATGGGGACGAGATGCTTGGGGTGAATTGGGCCGTATCCCGACACAAACATGGATGGACTACCTCATATGGTATCGAGAAGTATTGAGTTTAAAGATTGAGAATAGAACATCCGTTGAGCAAATCGAAGTGGCGGATCACGGTTTTAATATAAGGATTAAGTATGGTGTAATCGAAGAAGAAATACCGGTAAGAAAAATCATACTTGCAACTGGCCGCGAAGGAATGGCAGAACCGAGGATCCCTAGCCCTTTGCAGGACGCTTTTGGTCCGCAATGCCAACACAGTTCAGAAGATATAAATTTTGATGATCTGCATGGAAAAGAGATCGCCGTCATTGGCATTAGTGCTTCAGCTATAGACAATGCAGCGACCGCACTGGAAGCGGGAGCTTCTATGGTGCACATACTGGCGCGAGCGCCTGCCGTTCCCCGAGTAAATAAAATGAAAAGCACAGTGTATTCTGGATTTACAAATGGTTTCCCTAGGCTCTCTTTGGCTGAACGAATGGACCTTCTTTCTTATGTCTTTAAGTATCGCGTCGCTCCACCACAAAATTCTGTGCAGAGAGTATGGAAACACAAGAATGTAAAGTTACATCTTGATGCTGAATTGACTGAGGTAAAAAAAGAAAAGCGAAAGCTATTACTGTTGACGAGACATCATCGGATTAAAGTTGATCATGTGATTCTTGGAACGGGGTTTAAAATTAACGTGAATGCGCCTAGGGTACTTAAACCCTTTTCCGACGAAATAAAAACTTTCCGCGACACAAAGTCGTTAGCGGATAACAAAACTTTTGGCGAATTTTTGGATTTCCCAGACCTCGGGTCCGATTTTGAGCTGCAAGAGAAAGTTTTAGGAAAATCTCCCTATCTCAAAAACCTTCACGAATTTACATTTGCAGCCACGGTTAGTCATGGCAATGTCAGTGGAGACATTCCTGCAATCAGTGATGGCGCGGACCGATTAGTGAAGGGAATAACTGCTAGTATCTTTCAGGAAGACTTCCCGAAACATTTGAGTAACTTGTATTCTTATGAAGAACCAGAGTTGCATGGGGACGAAATACCGGAAAACAAACGCTGGTGGCCTGAACTTTGAACATACCAACTTAGTGGAAAGTGATTATAGAAAAATGGAAAATAACTTCAAAGACGCAATTTTTATAGATGGTCTTAATATCTCAAAGTTTTCTCGAGCGATTTTTGAAGACATGCTTAAGGGCGGTATCACAGCAGCTAACTGCACCTGTTGTGTATGGGATAGTTTTTCAGAAACAATGGATAATATATCCCAATGGAAGTCATGGTTTGAAGAACACAGTGATCTAATCACTCAAGTTTATAACGCCGAAGATATTCGAACTGCTAAATCCCAGAACAAAGTTGGTATAATCTTAGGCTGGCAAAACACAAGTGGGATAGACGATGATGTGCGTTACTTGGCTCTATTTAGGGAACTTGGTGTAAGGATTATACAATTAACTTACAACTCGCAAAACCTTGTTGGGGCCGGGTGCTGGGAAACAAATGATAGTGGTCTAAGTGACTTCGGTCGGCATGTCATTGACGAAATGAACAAGTTAGGAATACTCATAGATCTGTCTCATGTAGGGCCGAAGACAAGTTCGGATGCAATTAAATTTTCTAAAAAACCGGTTGCATATACTCATTGCTGTCCAATGTTGAAGAAGCATGCCAGAAATAAAACCGATGAACAACTTAGAGAAATTGCAGATGCTGACGGCTTCGTTGGTTTTGCAAGTTACACGCCCTTTTTGCCAAAAGGGGAAGATACGACATTGGATGACTGCATAACGGCTCTCGACTATTTGATCAATATTGTAGGTGAAGAAAAAGCAGGTATCGGGACAGACTGGGTTCAGGACCAAGACATACATTTTTTTAATTATCTTTCCTCTGATAAAGGTAAGGGCCGACCAACTTCTACACCACATAAAAAAGTGCCGAGTATGCCTAAGGGATTGGAAACGCTTGGTCATTTTGGAAATTTCGTTCCTGCAATGGAAAGGGCTGGTTGGAACGAAACGAAAATACGCCGGGTTTTAGGTGAAAATTGGTTAAATTTCTTAAGCCAAGTGTGGGAATGAGAAAAAAGTCATGTGCTTTAGTTATTACGAACCGTGCCCAACTAAAACGGCAGAAGATTTAGGCCGGCTATATAAACAAGTCGGATAGCAAGTAGAGTTAACATAGCTTTAAATAGCATCCCAAACAATCGGTCCGGTATTTTGTGTAGAATATATTTTCCGGTGTATGTTCCGATAAACCCAGTTATTACCATGATAACTATGAGGGGCAACCATTCCCAGAAAGTAAAACCCAGTGCGCCGAATACTAAAACTTTAAGGCCGTGCTGTACCATCGTACATGTAGCTTGTGTACTAACAGTTGCCATCCTGCCAAGCTTTTCTGGAGATAAGAAAGCAGCGACTAGGAGCCCAGTTGCACCCACAAACATGCTAGCAAATGTTGTACCCAATCCAATTGGTAAAAAAGCAATTGGATTGGTATTTCGTTTATTTAATTTTGGCGCCCATACGACCCAAATGACAAATACGCCAAGTATTAAGCGTAACCAGTCTTTAGGAAGCGAGACAACGACCTGCCCTGCAATTATTGCTCCTAGTACAGACCCAAGAACAAAGTATTTGAAGATCGACCAGTTAAGGTGTGAACCCATCATAATTGCTCTACCACCATTTGATCCCATCTGTACGGCGCCATGGACAGGTATAACTGTTGCAACAGGTAATATTGACGCCATCGCCATTAACATCATTACACCCCCACCGATACCAAAAGTAACCGTCACAGCTGAGGTGAAGTAGCTAAATATTATTAACCCCAAGGCTTCAACTGAAGTTAATTCGGCGGGTATGAATTGAAGTAGAAAGTCCATAATTACGCCTTTATTATAAATGTTTACTGATTGGGGTTGCTTGCAACGGTCAGACCTTGAATTGGAAATGCGTTGTGAAAGTTATATACTTATCGTTGAAAATTAACAAAAGGAATTGCCAATGCAAAAAGTATTTGCCAATACTGTATCACAGCTCGATCCCTTAGCTTTAGATCTTTTGTTCATCGAAGCTCGCACTCATACTGTTTGGCAGGATAGAGATGTTGAGGCGAGTGTTCTTGAACACTTATATCACCTAATGAAAATGGCGCCTACAAGTATGAATATCTCGCCTGCTCGTATTGTTTTCGTAAAGAGTAGTGAAGCCAAAGAGCGGCTGCGGCCAGCGCTTGTTTCTGGAAATGTAGAAAAGACTATGACTGCCCCTGTCTGCGCAATCATTGGATATGACGTATTATGTTGGAAGAATTTAGATAAACTATTTCCGTTCAAAGATATGAGCCAGCTCTTTACTGAAAACCCTCAGTTCGCTGAAACAACTGCCTTTCGAAATGGCTCTATGCAGGGGGCATATTTTATTTTAGCTGCTCGTTCCATAGGGTTGGATTGTGGACCAATGTCTGGATTTGATAACGTGAAAGTAGATGAAGAGTTTTTTGGCGGGACCGAAATCAAGTCCAATTTTCTCTGTAATCTCGGTTATGGGGTTTGGGATAATATTCCCAATAGAGCACCAAGATTAGAATTCGATGAAGTTTGTAAAATCGTTTAATTTTAGAGGATAGAATTATTCTTCACTCTTCAGTTGAACTTCTCGAAGTACAAAAAGACGGATGGCACTAGAAAGGTTACCTTGCCGTTTTTTATCCAAGTCGGAAATGAGTGAGTTCATTGTTTGGTTTCTATTTTTTGCTATCTTTTTAAGGATATCCCAAAATTCTCTCTCAATCGAAATACTTGTTGGATGTCCAGACAAGGTGACAGAATGTTTTTCCATATAAGTAAATTCCATCAAGATTAAAGTCTAATTTGGTAAATTTAATTTGTGGGTGTTACTTATCTCTCACTGGGAATATCTGAGGCTGGACCGCGGGGAAAAAAGCTATCATTGATGTTGGGTTGCTTCCTATGTTTTTGATTTCGTGATGTAAACGGGTCGGTATTAACAAAGAGCTTGTTCCATCGCGATCCGCGTTAATTTCATGCTCGTTCCCATCAAGAATTACTTTGATCCTGCCGCTGGCAAAAGTAATCGTCTCTTCAACAAGATGATAATGCATTGGGATAACATCACCTGGCTTGAGAGGTTGTTCCCAAAGCTCGCACGCACCCGAACCTGTTTCTTGAGTAATAACGCGGGCTATAGGGAGATTAGAGTTTTTTGATATGAAAACTTCCGCATTACTATGTATCAAAACACTCATACTTCTCTCCTTGGAACTTATTTTCCTTACTGTGAAAAACTTTTCCCCATAGTGTACCGTCTAAGTAACTGTTGCTTTGGATAGCTCAATATCTATAGTTTTCAGACTTAAATGGGCCCTCTTGAGAAACACCTATATAGGAAGCCTGTTCTTCACTCATTTTGGTAAGCGTGGCACCTACTCTGGCGAGGTGGAGTTCAGCGACTTTTTCGTCCAGTGACTTAGGTAGGATGTACACCTCATTGGAATATTTACCTGGATTGCCCCAAAGTTCTATTTGAGCCAGGGTTTGGTTTGTAAAAGACGCACTCATGACAAAGCTGGGATGCCCTGTAGCACAGCCAAGATTGACGAGACGTCCTTCCGCTAAAAGAATAATTCTTTTCCCATCTGGAAACTCTACCTCATCAACCTGGGGCTTTACTGGATGCCATTTGAAGTTTCTTAGACCTTCCACCTGGATTTCTGTATCGAAGTGACCAATATTGCAGACAATTGCGCGGTCCTTCATTTGGCGCATATGATCGACCGTGATTATATCCTTGTTGCCAGTAGCGGTCACAAAGATGTCAGCTTTCGGAGCATATTCATCCATAGTAGCTACTTCGAACCCTTCCATTGCCGCTTGAAGCGCACAAATTGGGTCAACTTCCGTAACGATAACCCTGGCTCCACCGTTTCTTAAACTTGATGCGGAACCTTTGCCGACATCACCATAACCATTTACCACAGCGACTTTTCCTGACAACATTACATCTGTCGCCCGGCGAATTCCATCGGTCAGACTTTCCCTGCAGCCGTATAAATTATCAAATTTTGACTTTGTTACGCTATCATTGACATTGAAGGCTGGAATCTTCAAAGAACCAGCTTCTTGCATCTCGACTAGCCTCAATACCCCCGTCGTCGTTTCTTCAGACACACCACGGACATTTTTCAATAGTTCCGAGTAATCTTCGTGCATAATTTTTGTTAGATCGCCTCCGTCATCGAGTAACATATTTGGGCGCCAACCGTCTGGTCCCTCGATCGTTTGTCTTATACACCAATCATATTCCTCCTCTGTCATACCTTTCCAAGCAAAAACAGGTATGTTATCTGCAGCGATTGCAGCTGCTGCGTGATCTTGTGTAGAAAAAATATTACAAGATGACCAGCGAATTTCCGCACCTAATTCAACTAGAGTTTGGATAAGCACCGCAGTTTGGATTGTCATGTGCAAACAACCGGTTATTCTCGCACCGCTCAGTGGTTTTGACTGACCGTACTCGGCTCTCACCGCCATCAGGCCTGGCATCTCTGTCTCCGCTATCTTTATCTCGCGGTATCCCCACTCAGCCAAAGAAATGTCTGCGATTTTGCAGTCTGTGAAAGTGCTCATTCGTCCATTTTTCCTTATGGGTTATTATTAGGCTCATTCATGTTGCTTAAACTGGCGTATAACAGTGCTTATGTAAATGAGCAATAGATTCATCCTAAGAAATAAAATAAGTTTTATTACTTTCAAGATTTAAAATTAAGCCGGAGTTAGACTTCTGAGGCTTCTTTCAAGTCTTTTCGATAGAAGTGATAGTTCTTCCACAGTTGCGTTTGCAAACGCAATTCTCAAAAATTGTTCCTGGTTCGGTCCAAAAAAAGATCCGGGTAAGCAAAGAATATTTTCTTTTTCCGCCAGCTGTTTTGCCACCTCTTTTGATGATTTTTCTCTAAACGGATGCTTTACATAAGCAAAATAAGCGCCACTTGAGATAAGTTCATATGGGGTTTCGCTATTTCGAAAAATTTTGTTAACGTAATTTAATCTCTCTAGAATGCCTACTCTCTTATCGGAAACCCACCGTTCAAGATTATTAAGGCCAAAAAGCGCTGCATCCTGCGCAATCCGTGGTGCGCAAATAGCAAGGGTATCCATAACTTTAGTTGCAGAATTTATAATATTTTGGCCTCCGATAATAGATCCCACACGGTAGCCTGTTAAACTAAATACTTTCGAGAAACTATAAAGTTGTATGAATGTTTCTTCCCAATAAGGTGAGAGAAAAATGTTATGCGGAGGCATTGTTTCAATGAAGTCCTTGTATGTCTCGTCAACTATCAAAGCTATTTTCGATGCGTGAGCAAGATCAAAAAATTGGCTCAAGATATCTGCTGGATAAATTGCACCCGTAGGATTATTAGGACTAATTAAGACGATAGCTTTTGTTTTCTTTGTAATTAAGTTCGCCGCATCCATTGGAGATGGGACGGAGTTTAGATCACCTCTGAATGGTAGTATAACTGGCTTAATGCCCTGCATTTCTAGCCACATAATATGATTAAAATAGTATGGGGCTGATAGGATAATTTCATCCCCAGCTTTGGCTATAGCCATAATCGCAATGCAAAAAGCTTGATTACAGCCGGCGGAAATCAAAACATTTTCTGCCTCGATCCGGCCTCCGTGTGAAATCATCATATTAGATGCGAGGCTGTCTCTAAGTGCTGGGATTCCCGCAATTGCTGTGTATTGAGCGGTTTCAAATAATTTTACATTACTTGCTAGATGCTCGGACATCGAACTTGCCGGGGGATAACTTGGAACGGCCTGTGCTAGGTTAAGCAGGGGTTTGTTTTTTGGAAATTTTTTTCCAGCGATCCAAGACTGGGCCTCTGCTATTGGAGGCTCCACAGCGTTAACCACATTAGAATTAATTGGAAAGGCCATGAATTTTTCCAAATTACCAAATTAGCACGTTCAACGCATACCATTCGATAATGGGAGAGGCACTAATTCTCTTGTCTGCATTGAAATTGTAACAGCATCTGTCCATTCCATGTATTTTGCCCCCGTCGTGAAGTCTGTATGCGTTATTTCCTCAATGCCACGTATTGCATTTACAAATTCTTCCTCAACACGCCATTTTCCCTTTTTCTCTGATTCTATCGTTATGCGTTCCAGTTGGGAGGCATTTTTATCACCTGCAAAAAGTTCAATCTCATCATCCTTTTTTTGAAGAATTCGAAGCGTTCCTTTTGTGCCAAAAATAAGTAGGTCAACTTCGGTGGGCGAGAGCCCTATAACAGTAGAAACTGTAAGACGCATTTGTCCACCTTGAGCAAAATGCCCCAAAATATCGATATGATCTGGAATAGGCATTGGTATACGGCGCTTTTCTGCGTCCACCCGATGGGAAATTGTTGTTTTCCCCAAAGCAAAAACACCTGTCATATCCCCTAACCATCTCATGATTGCCTCATACCAAATGCCCATATTCATGATGTTGTTCCCAGATAGATCTTTGTTGTGCCGCCAATGAGGTGGGCTTTCCGGCAATGGAAAGTTACTTCCTGAATTGATCCTACCATCCATACTTATTAGATCTCCAATAAAACCAGATCCGATGAGCTCAATAATCGTCTGATCTATAGCCAGTGTGTGTGGCGCTGGAACAATCTGAGCTATTAGGTCGGGGTGTTTTTTAGAAACATCTAACATTTTATGCGCTTCGTTAGCGTTGAGCGCCATGCGAGCTTCACAAAGTACGTGCTTATGATTCTCTAACGCTGCAATAGTAATTGGGCAATGCATGTAGGGCCAAGTCCCAATACAAACGGCGTCGATATCTTGATTTTCGATAATTTGTCTCCAACTAGTAGCGACCTCTCGCACTCCGAACTCGGCAGCTATTTTTTTTGACGACTCCATGCTTCTATTCGCGACAGCCGATAATTCAATATTTTCTATGGCTTTAAACCCGGGAATATGCCTGGTTCTAGTATTACCCCCTGCACCGATGAGACCTATTTTTATCGTTTTCATTTAAACTCCTATTTAAAATTTAAAATGAGGATCAAATTCCGTCGTTAAAATCATCTAACAGGCGTTGAACTTGATCCTCGTCTGTTTGATCAAGAATGGCCATTGCTCGTCGAGTAGCAGGGCCAGTTTTCAACGCTCTTATTCTCTGTTTCACTCGTGGTAAATTTTGTGAAGTCATCGATAATTCGCGAACACCGAGGCCTATCAAAAGGGGAGCGAAACGCGGATCTCCAGCTATTTCTCCACAGATGCTGACTGGTTTCTTACTGCGTTGTGCAGCTTGGAGTGTAATCTGTATTAGCTGTAGTACTGCAGGGTGCAAAGGATTAAAAAGATGAGAAACTTGCTCATCCTCCCTATCAATGGCTAGCGTATACATCGTCAAATCGTTAGTCCCGATTGCAAGAAAATCAACTTCTTGAATAATAGAGTCTGCGATAAGAGCTGCCCCGGGTACTTCAATCATTGCGCCTAATGGCGGTACTTTGTCCGTTGAAATTTTATCTTGTTTTTGAAGTCGTGAATGAACTCGCCTCAGTATCTTTTTCACTTCGCGCACCTGATGGATGCTCGATACCATAGGCAAAAGGATCCTGATTTCACCATGTATGCTTGCTCGCAATATTGCAGAAAGTTGTATCTCGAATAGCCGTTGTTGCCGTAAAGAAAGTCTAACTGCACGCAGGCCGAGAAGTGGGTTGCTAGATTTATTTGTCCAAATATTTTTTGATTGGGGCAGGTTGTCTGTGCTCAAGTCAAATGTACGAATCGTTACTGGTCTACCTGACATTTCGGTGACGATCGTTTTCAAAGTTTGATACTGATCTTCTTCAGTTGGAGCCGATGAACGGTTGAGAAACATAAACTCTGTTCTTAAAAGCCCAATTCCTTCCGCGCCAGCTTGTATTGCCTCCTCTACATCACGAGCTAGTTCTATATTCGCCTGCATTCCTACTAATACCCCGTCTTGGGTTACTGCTGGTAGTGAGCGCAAGCGGTTAAGTTGTCTATTGAGACGTCTACGTGCTTCTATTTTGCGTTTAAATTCTTCTAAGGTATCATGGTCAGGACTTACGATCACACGCCCGTGGTCACCATCAACAATGATTGTATCGCCATCAGATATTTTGGATAAAATTTTTGTAACCCCAAGTACTGCGGGTATATTCAATGACCTCGCCATTATGGCTGTATGTCCATCTGAACCACCTTGTTCGGTGATAAGCCCGGCGATACTCGCAGGGTCCATTAAAGCTGTGTCTGCAGGGCTTAATTCTTGAGCGACAATTATAGACCCTTTGGGTATTTTTGAATAAACCTGATAAGGAGTTTTCATAAGTTGCCGAAGTATTCTGGACCCTACATCTTTAATGTCCTGGACCCTTGCAGCCAGATACGCATCCTTAACTTTCTCAAAGCCCCGAGCAATTTCTTCTACAACTATCTGTAAAGCTGCTTCGGCATTAAGGTTTAATTCCGCTATATTCTTTTCTATTCCCAACAGCATTCGAGTAGAGACAAGCATCGCCGCGTGAGCGTCTAGAAGTAGTTCCAATTCCTCTGCGGTAGTGTCAGTTAAAGAACTTGTTTTGGCTTTTAAACGTGCTATTTGTTTTTGAGCCTTAGCTA